>DATIBR010000117.1 GCA_035457425.1 Terriglobales bacterium | reverse complement strand
CCCGCGTTCAAGCTGCCGGCCGAGCTGGAGAAGCAGGTGGAGTACGTGGACCTGCCGCTGCCGGACCGCAAGCGGCTGCGCGAGATCGTGGAGGCAGCGTTCACGCGGCTGGCGAAGACGCGCACGCTGAAGCGCACGCTCGATGCGACGGGCCTGGACGCGCTTGCAGGAAACCTGACGGGGCTGACGGAGGAAGAAGCGGACCGCGCGGTGGCGCAGGCCATCGTGGCGCGCTATGCCCTGTGCCCCGAGGTCGTGACCGACGTCGTTGCGGCGAAGAAGGAGACGCTGCGGCGGAGCGGGATGCTGGAGTTCGTCGACGGCGTGCAGGACATGTCGGCGGTCGGCGGGTTGGAGAACCTGAAGAAGTGGCTGGAGCGGCGCAAGGGCGCCTACGACCCGGAGGCAAGCAATTTCGGGCTGGAGCCGCCGCGCGGCGTGGTCATCATGGGAGTGCAGGGGTGCGGCAAGTCGCTGGCGGCGCGCTCGATCGCGGGCGCGTGGAAGCTGCCGCTGGTGCGGCTCGACACCGCCGCCATCTACGACAAGTACATCGGCGAGACGGAGAAGCGGGTGCGCAAGGTGTTCGCCGTCGCCGAGCAGCTGGCGCCGGTGGTGTTGTGGATCGACGAGCTGGAAAAAGTGTTTGCCGGGTCGGGACCGGATTCGGCCGCGTCGGACGCGGGCGTCTCGGCGCGGCTGCTGGGCGCGTTCCTCTCCTGGATGCAGGAGCGCAAGACGCCGGTGTTCGTGGCGGCGACCTCGAACAACGTGCTGGTTCTGCCGCCGGAGCTGATCCGCAAAGGGCGCTTCGACGAGATCTTCTTCGTCGACCTGCCGAACGCGGCCGAGCGCCGTGCCATCTTCACGCTGCATCTCGCCAAGCGGAAGCGCGACCCCAAGCAGTTCGAGCTGGACAAGCTGGTGGTGGCGGCCGAGGGGTACTCGGGCGCGGAGATCGAGGCCGCGATCCAGAGCGCGCTCTACGCCAGCTTCGGCGACAAGCAGCCGCTCTCGACGGCCGCGATCGCGGCGGCGCTGAGGGAGACGGTGCCGCTCTCGACCACGCGCGCGGAGGACATCGCGGCGCTGCGGAGATGGGCGAAGGAACGGGCGGTGCCGGCGTCGCTGCCGGATGCGGCCGCGGCGCGGAAATGATCCACGTGGAGGCGGCCGACTCGGCCGCCGGCGCGCGGGCGAGATCGCCCGCGTTCACACGATCTTCGGAGGCGCTCCTTTCATAGACGGCAGCCATCTAAGACGGAAGTGGGCACTTCGGCGGTTACCCGATTGACTGTCACCGATAAGCGGGGTACTCTGGCCGCGATGGTCGTTCGCGCGTCGCGCGTCCAACCCGCCCGCAAGGCTTCCAACCCAATCCATGCACGCAGCAGCCGCGGCCTTGGTGTGTGTATCCCAGGCGCGCGCGGCGGAGGGAACCCCTCGGACTGATGAAGAAGAACATCGAGATCGGCCGCAACATCGAAGGACTGTTCGGCACGCGCGATGAGAACCTGCGCATCCTGGAAGACGGGCTCGGGGTCCAGATCGACCTGAAAGCCGATTCCATCGAGATCAAGGGGCACGCCGAGAACGTGGGGCGCGCCGAGCAGGTGTTCGTGGACTACGAGCAACTGCAGCGCGCGGGACACAAGTTCACCAACGGCGACCTGGGCGACATGCTGCGCGTGGTGACGCGCGACCCGAGCGTCTCGCTGCGCTCGCTGGCGGAAGCCGGCAAGCAGCGCTCGTTCGGCAAGCGGCCGGTGCAGCCGAAGAGCATCAACCAGCGGCGCTACATCGAGGCCATCGAGAAGACCGACATGGTCTTCGGCATCGGGCCGGCGGGGACCGGGAAGACGTACCTGGCGGTGGCGATGGCGGTCTCGGCGCTGGTGAACAAGCAGGTGAACCGCATCATCCTGGCGCGGCCGGCGGTGGAAGCGGGCGAGCGGCTCGGCTTCCTGCCGGGCACGCTGCAGGAGAAGGTCGACCCGTACCTGCGGCCGCTGTACGACGCGCTCTACGACCTGCTCGACGCGGAAAAGGTCGACCGTTTCCTGGAGAAGAACATCATCGAGATCGCGCCCATCGCGTTCATGCGCGGGCGCACGCTGAACGATTCGTTCGTCATCCTGGACGAGGCGCAGAACACCACCTCGGAACAGATGAAGATGTTCGTCACGCGCCTGGGGTTCAACGCCAAGGCGGTGATCACCGGCGACATCACGCAGATCGACCTGCCGGGCGCCAAGCGCTCGGGGCTGCTCGAGGCCATCGACATCCTGCACGGCGTGGACGGGCTCTCGTTCTGCTACTTCGACGAAGGCGACGTGGTGCGGCACCACCTGGTGCAGCGCATCATCCGGGCGTACGACGAGGCCAAGGCGATCCGCGAGGCGCAGATGCAGCTTTCGCTGGGCGCGAAGACCGAGAACGGCGGCGGCGCCAGCTCGGCCAAGCCGGAACCCGTCCCGGAGGAAGTGGAGACGCAGGCTGAAGATCGCATCGCAGACTGAGGCTCTGTACAATCATTCCGGGAGGGCAGCCCGATAGCCCTCCCGTTCGTTTTGGGGCTGCAATCTACGGCCACATGATCGTGATGAGAAAACCCATCGAGGGCGTGACCCGGGCCGAGCTCGAGCGCTTCGCGGCGCGCGCGCGTCGCGCCGCCGGCGTGCGCGGCCCGGTGGACATCCTGCTCACCACGAACGACGACCTGCGGCGGCTGAACAAACGCTTTCGCGGGAAGGACAAGCCGACCGACGTGCTCTCGTTCCGCGCCCCCGGCCCGGGATTGCCGGATGACCTCGCCATCTCGAGCGCGATCGCGCAGGCGAACGCGCGGCGGCTGGGCCACTCGGCGGGCGAAGAGTTGAAGGTCCTCATCCTGCACGGGCTGCTGCACCTGGCCGGCTATGACCACGAGCGCGACCAGGGCGAGATGCGGCGCGAGGAAGACCGCCTGCGCCGCCGGCTCGGGCTGCCGGTCACGCTCATCGCGCGCGCGGAGCGCCCGCGGAAACGGAGCCGGCGATGATCTGGGCGCTGCTTCCCGCGATGTTGGTGCTGCTCGCGCTGCTCACGCTGGTCTCCTACGTGGAGCGCATCTACGGCGAGATGGGAAAGTTCCTGGCACGCGAGTTCCAGGAGAACATCGAGTGTTTCGAAAAGACCGTGGAAACGCGGCTGGGCGTGAGCCGCAACCGCGCGTCGCTCTCCATGTCGGTGCTGGCGCAGCTCGCCACTGCCGGCATCTCGATGGTCACCGCCTACTACGTGTTCTACGACGCCGCGTGGAGCGCCGGGGAGTTCGTGCGCGCGGGCGTGATCGTGGTGTTCGCCATCATCATCTTCAACCGCCTGCTGCCGTTCGTGCTGTTCACGCGGACGAAGGGCGAATGGCTCGGCCCGTTCACCATCCTGCTGCGGCTGCTGATCTGGCTGGTATTCCCGATCACGGTGATCCTCGGGTTCGCGCTGCAGGTGGCGGCACTGGCGGAGCCGAAGGAGCCGCAGGAACCGGAGCATCCCTCGGAAGCGGTGGACGCGCTCATCGAGGCCGGGCAGGAGGAAGGCATCCTCGAGGAAGCGGACCGCGACCTCATCCACTCGGTGGTCGAGTTCAGCGAGAAGAATGTGCGCGAGGTGATGACGCCGCGTCCCGAGGTCGTCGCGATCCCCGCGACGATGACCGTCGAGGGCTTCATCGAGCTGCAGCGCACCAAGCCGTACTCGCGCGTGCCGGTGTACGAAGACACGCTCGACCACATCAAGGGCATCGTGTTCGTGCACGACGCGCTCCAGATGCCCGACATCGACGCCAAGGTGCGCACGGTGGGCGAGATGATGCGGCCGGCGCACTTCGTGCCGGAGACCAAGCGCGTCTCGCTGCTGTTGCGCGAGATGCAGCGCGAGAACATCCACATGGCCATCGTGATCGACGAGTACGGGTCGCTGGCCGGCGTGGTGACGATCGAGGACCTGGTGGAGGAGATCGTCGGCGAGATCCGCGACGAGCACGAAGCGAAGGCCGACATCGTGAACGAGAACCCGAACTCGTACCTGGTGCCGGGCAACATGGACATCGACCGCATCCCGCAGCTGTTCGGCATGCGGTTGGAGCCGCGCGACGCCTCGACGGTGGGCGGCTTCGTGAGCGAGCTGATGGGACGCATCCCGGAGCCGGGCGCGGTGGTCGAGCACGAGGGCCTGCGCTTCGAGGTGCTGGAATCCACCGACCGGCGCGTCGAGCGGGTGCGGGTGACGCGCGGGCGGGGGAGCGAAGCCGCGCGCGAGGCGGCGCCGGCGCCCAAGGCGAAGACGAGAGACCAGCGCACGGCGAAGCGCGTGTAGACATGCGCGCCGGATTCGTCTCCATCATCGGGCGGCCCAACGCCGGCAAGTCCACGCTGCTGAACGCGCTGGTGGGCGAGAAGCTCGCCATCGTCACGCGCAAGCCGCAGACCACGCGCAACCGCATCCTCGGCATCGTGAACCTGAAGGCGCGCAAGGGCATTCCCGCCGCGCAGATCGTGCTGGTCGACACCCCGGGCGTCCACAAGCCCGACTCGCAGCTCAACCGCCGCATGATGCAGGAGGTCTACGACGCGCTGGCGTCGCGCGACCTCACGCTGCTCATCGTGGACGCCACGCAGAAGTTCGGCACCGGCGACGAGTTCACGCTCAACGCCGTGAAGCGGGCGGGCGGGCCGGTGGTGCTGCTGCTGAACAAGGTCGACCTCGTCCACAAGGAGAAGCTGTTGCCGCTCATCGCCGAGTGGAAGGAGCGTCACCCGTTCACGGAGATCATCCCGATCTCGGCCAAGACGCGCAGCGGGCTCGACGTGCTCATCGCGAAGATCGCGAACGCGCTGCCGGAGGCGCAGCCGCTCTTCCCCAAGGACCAGCTCACCGACCAGCCGGAGCGGTTCATGGTGTCGGAGATCATCCGAGAAAAAGTCCTGACGCACACCGCGGAGGAAGTGCCGTACGCTGCCGCCGTCCGGGTGGAGCAGTGGGAAGAGAAAGGCAAGCTGACGCGCATCGCGGCGGTCATCTACATCGAGCGCGAGGGGCAGAAGAAGATCATCGTGGGACGCGGCGGGGAGATGATCAAGAAGATCGGCACCGCGGCGCGCCACGAGATCGAGCGCCTGCTGGGTGTGAGAGTGTTCCTGGAGCTGTTCGTGAAGGTCCAGCCGGATTGGCGACAGTCGAGAGGGTTCGTCGAGGAACTGGACTGGAGAAGGCAGCTGGAAGACCTGTCGTCACG
The DNA here is from genome assembly GCA_035457425.1 of Terriglobales bacterium. Lineage (NCBI taxonomy): Bacteria > Pseudomonadati > Acidobacteriota > Terriglobia > Terriglobales > Terriglobales bacterium. The sequence continues at coordinate 28,203 of DATIBR010000117.1, read as the reverse complement.
CGAAGACTGATGTGCCGCCCGCTAAATCGGGTTCTCTAAACATTTCTTGATCTTCACCCAGCCCTTCCGGGCTGGGCTATTGGCGTTCGGCCCTTCGGGCCTGGGGCGTGGATGTTCGACGGCAATGCGCGGCCGAATAGAGTGTTGGCCTGCGGATCAAGCGGCTACTCCTTGACGGCGATGCCGAGCGTCTTCATCTTGCGGTAAAGATGCGAGCGCTCGAGGCCGAGGACCTCGGCCGTGCGGCTCACGTTGCCGTGATTCTCATCCAGCTTCTTCAGGATGTAGTCGCGCTCGTAGGCCGCGCGCGCCTGGTGCAGCGTGGAGAACTCCGAGCCCGAGCGCTTGGAGCCGTCGCGATAGACCAGCGGCGGCAGGTGCTTGCGGTCGAAGCGCGTGATGGTGGGGTTCATGATGACGATGCGCTCGATGACGTTGCGCAGCTCGCGCACGTTGCCGGGCCAGGCGTAGCGCATGAGGGCGTCGATGGCGTCGTCGGTGATCTCGCGCGAGCGGCGGCCGTAGGCCTGCGCGAAGTCCTTCAGGAAGTAGCGCGCGAGTTGCGGGATGTCTTCTTTGCGCTCGCGCAGCGACGGCACGAAGAAGGGGATGACGTTCAGTCGGTAAAACAGGTCCTCGCGGAAGTTGCCGCGCGAGATCTCTTCTTCCAGGTCCTTGTTCGTGGACGCGATGACGCGGACGTCGACCGCCATGGGCTCGTCGCCGCCGACGGGCGTGAAGCGCTGCTCGTCGAGCGTGCGCAGCACCTTGGACTGCGTCTTCAGGCTCATGTCGCCGACTTCGTCGAGGAAGAGCGTGCCGCCGTCGGCTTTCTGGAACTTGCCTTCCTTATCGCCGGTCGCGCCCGGGAACGAGCCCTTGCGATGCCCGAACAGCTCGCTCTCGATCAGGTCTTCGGGGATGGCGGCGCAGTTGACCTCGACGAACATCGCTTCCTTGCGCAGGCTCTGCGCGTGGATGGCGAGCGCGACCAGTTCCTTGCCGGTGCCGGACTCGCCATAAATAAGGACGCGGCCGTTGGTCGGCGCCATCACCGCGATCTGCTGGCGCAGCGCCTTCATCGGGACGCTGTCGCCCACGATGACGCTCTTCGACTGCACCTGGCGCTTGAGGTCGCGGTTCTCCGAGCGCAGGCGCTTCGCTTCCGCGGCGTGCTTCACCAGGTTGATGGTCTTCTCGAGCTGCAGGGGCTTTTCGAGGAAGTCGTAGGCGCCGAGCTTGGTGGCCTTCACGGCGGTCTCGATGGTGCCGTGGCCGGAGATCATGATGACCTCGGGGGCGTCGTCGAGCTCGCGGATCCTGCCCAGCGCTTCGAGGCCGTCGATGCCGGGGAGCCAGATGTCGAGCAGCACGACGTCGAAGGGTCGGTGCGCGAGCGCGTCGAGACACGCCTCGCCGCTCTCGGCGGTCGCGACCTTGTAGCCCTCGTCCTCCAGCACGCCGCGCAGCGACTGCCGGATGGCCGCCTCGTCGTCAACGATCAGGATGTTGTGCATGTTGGGTCTTGAGTGTATCCGCGGGAGGCTGCCGCCGCTCGGCCTCGCTCGCCACCGGCAGCTCCACGATGAAGCGCGCTCCCACCGGGACGTTCTCTTCTACCCGGATGGAGCCGTGGTGGTCTTCCACGATGCGGCTCACGATGGCGAGGCCGAGCCCGGTACCGCGCTTCTTGGTGGAGAAGTAGGGCAGGAAGAGTTTCTCCTTGAGCTCGCGGGTGACGCCGTGGCCGGTGTCGGCGACCACGATCTCGACGGCATCCTTGGAGCTGAGCAGCGCAGTCGAGATGTGGACTTCGCGGACGAGCGAGTCCTGCATGGCTTCGGCAGCGTTGTCCACCAGGTTGGCGACCGCGCGCTTGATGGCTTCGGGGTCGGCCATGACTTTGGGCAGCGAGCGCGCGAGCTCGGTGTGCACCGCGATGTTGTCGAGCCGGCCGTTGAACATCGCCAGCGCGCCCTCGATGACGGAGTTGATGTCGGCGGGCTCGGGCTGCGAGGCAGGGAAGCGCGCGAGCGTGGAGAACTCGTCGACCAGGGTGCGCACGGTCTCGATGGCGCCGGCAATGGTCTCGGCACATCCGTGGATGACCGCGATGGACTCTTCGTCGGGCACGCCGCCGCGCTCGAGGTGCCGCCGGATGCGCTCCGCCGAGAGCGCGATGGGCGTGAGCGGGTTCTTGATCTCGTGCGCCACGCGCCGCGCCACCTCGCGCCACGCCGCCTGCTTCTGCGCCTTCAGCAGGTCCGACAAGTCTTCGAAGACGAGCACGTAGCCCAGCCGCTGGCCCTCATGCTGGAGCGAGGCGACGGTGAGCGCGACGTTCAGCCGGCCGCGCGGCGTGTTGATCTCCATCTGGCTGCTGGAGGTTCCCATGCGGTCGGCCTTGCGCAGCATGTGCTCGATGTCCTGCACGACCTCGGGCGCGAAGACGTCGCGCAGCACGGAGCCGGTCGCCACCTGCTCGACGCCGAACATGCGCAGGAAGACGTGGTTGGTGCGCGTGACGCGCCGGCCGTCGTTGAGCGAGAGCACGCCGGTCGGGATGCTTTCCAGGATGGTCTCGATCTGGCGGCGGCGCTGCTCGAGCTCGACGTTGGCGTCTTCCAGCTCGCGCGTGGAGGCCTCGATCTGCTTGCGGCTGCCCTCCAGCTCGCCCGCCATGCGGTTGAATGAGTGGATGAGGTCGCCCAGCTCGTCGGTGGCGCGCACTTCCACCCGGTAATCGAGGCGGCCCTTGGAGATCTGATCGGTGGCCTCGGCGAGCGCGGCCACGGGGCGTGTCACCAGCTTCGACAGGAAGAGCGCCAGCCAGGTGGCGGCGAACAGCACCAGCACGGTCAGCAGCAGGAGAAAGCCCATGTAAGTCCGGCGGACCTGCTTGCGCTGCTGGGCAAGCTCGAAGTAGCGCTTCTGCGTCTGCTCGATCTCGCGCAGGGTCGAGGAGAACTGCGCCGGCAGCGGCACCGCCACGATGATCTTGCCGTTGCTGCCGCCGACCCCGGCGCTGCCGAGCACGTATTCCTTTTCGCCCAGCAGGAAGGAAGGCAGCTGCTTGCCATGCGCCTCGGCGGCGGCGGGCAGCTTGGAGCGCAGCACGCCCCAGGGTTCGGGCAGGCCGAGGCTGGCGACGCTGTCGTCGTCGACGGTGGCGACGGCGAAGCCGCCGCGCAGCGTGGATTTGTGCCGCTGGAACTCCGCCAGCACGGGCGAGAAGTTGCCGGTGGCGAAGGCCCGCAGCACGTCGGGGTCCTGCGCGATGGATTCTGCCTCGGCGCCGGCGCTCTCGGCGGCGTAGCGCGCCATCATGGTCGCCACGCGCCCGGATTCCTCGCGCAGTTCCTCCACCGGACCGGAGAACCACTTCTCGATGGAGCGGTTCATCAAGAGGTAGGCGAACTGGAAGAGGAAGATGACAGGCAGGAACGAGAGCAGCAGCGCGCCCACGACCATGCGGGTGCGGAACTTCGAGCCCAGCACGCCGGCGCTGCGCTCGGCGTAGAGCTTGAGCAGGTTGCGCGCGAGCACGAAGGTGAGCGCGACGAAGACCAGGAAGATGAGCGCGGAGAGCGCGGTGAACAGCAGCGTCTGCTCCGAGGTCTCGGGGCGCAGGATGGGGCTGAGGTTGAAGGCGGTCTGCGAGCCGAGCGCGACGAACAGCACCAGCACCACGACGGCGAGCGCGATGACCACGCCCGTCCGCCGCCGCTCCGGCGTACCCGCATTGTGGGGCTTCGAAGCCACTGGGAGCTGCTCCGGCGAGCACGTCGCAACACACTGATGGGCCGGAGGTTGCCGTTCATTATAGTCGCGGAATGTCGCCCTGCAGCCTGCACCACCGCGGGGTCTCTAGCGGCATCTCACGATTTGTCTCCAGTGACGAGTCGGTGATGGTGGCCAAATGCGCCAATCCGTCTTGCGACGCCCGCTTCCGCTACCTGAACGAGGGAAAGCTCTTTCAGGTGGAACGTCGGGGAGTGAAAGGCGTGAGCCCAACCGGGCACAACGTGGAGCACTACTGGCTCTGCGCCGGCTGCGCGCAGCAATTCACCTTGACGAAAGACGAAGACGGGGTCGTCGCCGTGGTGCCGTCGCATCCGAGCGCCGCCTGAGCAGAGACCCTGGAAAGCGCTTTCGGGAGGGCAAACCCTCCGCCCCCGCCCTCCTCTAACCGACTGAGACGCAAAAACCAGTAAGGAGCAAAACGCATGCGGAAACTTGCTTTCCTGACATTACTGCTGGCGCTACTTGTTGGAACCGGCATCGCCCAGGACCAAACCACGCCGCCGCCGGACTCTGCGGCGCAGCAGCCGGCCGCTGACCAGCAGCAGCCTGCCAATCCGGACCAGCCGGCCACGACGACCGACACCCAGGGCGCCGCGGACCAGAACGCCAACCAGGGCACCGGTGAGACGCTGCCGCAGACGGCTTCGCCGCTGCCGCTGATCGGGCTGCTCGGCGTCGGCTCGCTGGTCGCGGGCGTGGTGGCGCGCAAACGGAAATAACCGTACCTCCGGTGCAAGCGGGCAGCCTCCGGGCTGCCCTTTCTTGTCGCTCCTTGCCGCTCGCGCGGCGCGCCAACTTGCCTATTTTGCGGCGCATCCATCCTGACGTGCCTGAGAAGAACAAGCTCGACCCGGGGCTGCGGGAGGCCGACAACCTGCGCTTCCACCGCCGGCAGTGGCGCTTCGAGCGCGCCGGCTGGATCGCGCTGGCGCTCTTCGTGCTGCTGGCATTTCTCGGGTTGTTCGGCTCCGGCCCGTTGAGCCGCAGCCAAGCCGCCACGCCCGATGCCCGCATGGAGGTCGAGTACGAGCGTTTCGCGCGTCGCCAGGCTCCGGCGGAGATCACCTTTCATTTTTCTCCGGCGCCGCTGGCGGACGGCAAGTTGCGCGTCTGGGTGCAGCAGGACTACATCGAGCAGCTCGGCCTGGAGCACGTGACTCCGGAGCCGGAGCGCGCCGAGCTGCGCGACGGCAAGCTGCTTTACACGTTCGCCGCTGCCGAGGGCCAGGACCTGCGCGTCACCTTCGAGCTGCAGCCCCAGCAGGTGGGATTGCGGCGTGCGCGCGCGGGGCTGGAAGGCGGCGCGGAGCTCGAATACTGGCAGTTCATCTACCCCTAAGCCTATGGATACCGTCCTTCGCGCCGCCGCCATCTACTTCGTGCTGCTGCTGCTGTTCCGCATCACCGGGAACCGCACGCTGGCTCAGATCACGGTGTTCGACTTCGTGTTGCTGCTCATCATCAGCGAGAGTGCCCAGCAGGGCATCACGGCCAACGACTACTCGGTCGTCAGCGCCGTCATCCTGATCACCACACTCACCGGCATCGACATCCTCATCTCGCTCTTCAAGCAGAGGTTCGCCAAGGTGGACCGCGTGGTCAACGGGCTGCCGCTCATCCTCGTCCGGCAGGGGGAAGTGCTGAAGGAGCGGCTGGAGAAGGTGCGCGTGGACGAAGGGGACATCCTGGAGGCGGCGCGCGAGCTACAGGGCCTGGAAGGGATGAAGCAGATCAAGTACGCCGTGCTGGAACGCTCGGGCGATATCTCCATCATCCCCTGGGAGCAGCCGGCGGCGGCGGACGGCGAGCGCCGGCGCGCCGCCTAGCGCGGCAGGTATTTCTCCAGCGGGCACCCCGCGCAGTTGGGCCGCGTGGCGCAGTAGTCCTTGGCTGTGCGGACGGTCAGACCGTGGAACTCGTTGAAGTGCTGCGCGAGCTCGCCGCGGGCGGCGCGGCTCATGCGCGAAGGCGGATGCATGGGGTCGGCGCCGCGCGCGCAGCCGCCCTCGAACTCTGCCAGGGAGCTCTCGACCAGAAGCCGCAGCTCGTCGTATTTGGCTTTCTTCGCGACGAGCTTGTGGCGCTCGAAGATGCGGCGCGTGTACGCGTCCACCACGAACACCGGATGATTGCCGGCGTAGAGCAGGATGGAGTCCGCGGTCTCGGGCCCGACGCCGTGGAGCGCGAGCAGTTCGGCGCGCAGTTTCTCGGTCGGCTGCGCGAACATGCGGTCGAGCGAGCCGCCATACTCGGCGTCGAGCCACGCGACGAAGTGCTTTAGCCGATGCGCTTTCTGGCGGTAGTAGCCCGAAGAGCGAATGAGCTCAGCCAGCTCCGGCTCCGGTGTCGCGCGCACGCCGGGGAGCGAGAGCTTGCGCGCCTGCCGCAGCCGGCGCAGCGCTTTCTCCACGTTGGTCCATGCCGTGTTCTGCGTGAGGAACGCGCCCACGATGACCTCGAAGCGCGACTGCGCCGGCCACCAGTGCTGCGCTCCCCAGCGCCCGAGCAGGGCGGAGTAGTAGTCGCGGACCGCGCGCTTGCGGTTCGCCTTGGCCGCCGCTCGTCCCATGCCACTACCTTACCCGTTCGGCCCCACCGGCCGAAACCCGCGGCCTGCTGGACGTCGCAAGTGACGACTCACACGGCAGTTCGGGGTGCTGCTTGGGAGGAGATGGCCGGCGGTTCTTCGGCCTTCTCTTAGGCGCTCTAGGGCCTTGATTTGTTACCAATTCAGCAACAGTTCTGAATTGACAATTTGTGTCAACGCGACATACGATGCGCGCACATCTTTTCCCCCAGTTTGCTTCAGGGCCCCGCGTCTTTCGGGGGCGCAGTCGAATCCAGTTTTGATCGGATAAAGGAAGTATGTCGCAGCGTCTTGGCGATCTGCTGGTCAAAGAAAAGGTCATCAGCCCCGAGCAACTGGAGCAGGCGCTCAAGTCCCAGAAGGAGACGGGCACGCGCCTGGGCTCCGCGCTGGTGAAGCTCGGCTTCCTCTCCGACGAGGACGTCACCAACTTCCTATCACGCCAGTACGGCGTGCCCGCGATCAATCTTTCGTTCTTCGAGATCGACCCCTCGGTGGTGAAGCTGATCCCGCAGGAGACGGCGAAGCGCTACCAGATCCTGCCGCTGTCGCGCGTGGGCGCGTCGCTGACCATCGCGATGGTGGATCCGACGAACGTGTTCGCGATGGACGACATCAAGTTCATGACCGGCTTCAACATCGAGCCGGTGGTCGCCAGCGAGACGGCGATCATGGAGCACATCGAGAAGGCCTACGGCTCGTCGCAAGAAGAGGACATGGAGAAGGTCATGGCCTCGGTGGCGGAGATGGGCGAGGCCGACGTCGAGCTCACCGAAGACCCCACCGAGATGGGGCTGAACGAGCTGGAGAAAGCGGCCGACGAAGCGCCCATCGTGAAGCTGGTGAACCTGATCCTGACCGACGCGGTGAAGCGCGGCGCCAGCGACATCCACGTGGAGCCCTACGAGAAGGAATACCGCGTGCGGTTCCGCGTCGACGGCATGCTGCACACCATCATGAACCCGCCGTCGAAGCTGAAAGACGCCATCACCTCGCGCATCAAGATCATGGCGAAGCTCGACATCTCGGAGAAGCGCCTGCCGCAAGACGGCCGCATCATGCTCAAGATGCAGATCGGCGGCAAGAAGAAGCAGCTCGACTACCGCGTCTCCACGCTGCCCACGCTGTGGGGCGAGAAGATCGTGATGCGGCTGCTCGACAAGGAGAACCTGCGCCTCGACATGACCAAGCTGGGCTTCGAGGCCGAGTCGCTGGAGAAGTTCACCAAGGCGATCTTGAAGCCGTACGGCATGGTGCTGGTCACCGGGCCGACGGGTTCCGGCAAGACCAACACGCTGTACTCCGCCATCTCGCGGCTCAACCAGCCGGACACCAACATCATGACGGCGGAAGACCCGGTCGAGTTCCAGCTCTCGGGCGTCAACCAGGTGCAGATGAAGGAGTCGATCGGGCTGAACTTCGCGGCCGCGCTGCGCTCCTTCCTGCGGCAGGACCCGAACATCATCCTGGTGGGCGAGATCCGCGACTTCGAGACGGCCGAGATCGCCATCAAGGCCGCGCTCACGGGCCACCTGGTGCTCTCCACGCTGCACACCAACGGCGCGCCCGAGACCATCAGCCGGCTGATGAACATGGGCATCGAGCCCTTCCTGGTCGCGACCTCGGTGCACCTCATCGTGGCGCAGCGCCTGGTGCGGCGCATCTGCAGCGAGTGCAAGGAAGAGGTGCAGCTGCCGCCGCAGACCATGATCGAGAACGGCTTCACGCCGGACGAAGCCAAGACGGCGAAGATCTACAAGGGCAAAGGCTGCGGCATCTGCAACAACAGCGGCTACAAGGGACGCGCCGGCCTGTACGAAGTGATGGAGATCGACGACGAGCTGCGCGAGCTCATCCTGGTGGGCGCCTCGGCGGTCGAACTCAAGAAGAAAGCGATCGAGCGTGGCATGATCACGCTCCGCCGCAGCGGCCTGATCAAGGCGATGGCGGGCGTGACCACGCTGGAAGAGATCGCGCGCGAGACCGTCCACTAATAAAGGGGAAGAAGCGGAATGGCTACAGCAACGCTCAGCGACCTGCTCAAGAAGATGCTCGAGATGGGCGGCAGCGACCTGCACATCACCACCAACTCGCCGCCGCAGGTGCGCGTGCACGGCCACCTGACGCCGCTCGACATGCCGCCGCTGACGCCGGCCGACACCAAGTCGCTGGCCTACAGCGTGCTCACCGACGCGCAGAAGCACCGCTTCGAGGAGAACCTGGAGCTCGACTTCTCCTTCGGCCTGAAAGGGCTGGCGCGCTTCCGCGGCAACTGTTTCAACCAGCGGGGCGCGACGGCGGCGGTCTTCCGCGTGATCCCGTTCGAGATCAAGTCGTTCCAGCAGCTCGCGCTGCCGCCCGTCGTGGCGAAGCTGTGCGACCGGCCGCGCGGCCTGATCCTGGTGACCGGCCCGACTGGTTCCGGCAAATCCACCACGCTCGCCGCCATGCTCGACAAGATCAACAGCGAGCGGCACGAGCACATGATCACCATCGAGGACCCGATCGAGTTCGTCCACCAGCACAAGAACTGCCTGGTGAACCAGCGCGAAGTGCACTCCGACACCAAGGGGTTCACGGAGTCGCTGCGCGCCGCGCTGCGCGAAGACCCGGACGTGGTGCTGATCGGCGAGATGCGCGACCTGGAGACCATCGAGGCGGCGCTGCGCATCGCCGAGACCGGCCACCTCACTTTCGGCACCTTGCACACGAATTCGGCGTCGTCGACCATCAACCGCGTGATCGACGTCTTCCCCTCGCACCAGCAGTCGCAGATCCGCGCGCAGCTCTCGCTCGTGCTGGAAGGCATCCTGTGCCAGGCGCTGCTGCCGAAGATCGGAGGGCAGGGGCGCGCCATGGCGATGGAGATCCTGGTGCCCAACGCCGCCATCCGCAACCTGATCCGCGAGGACAAGATCCACCAGATCTACTCCGCCATGCAGTCGGGCCAGGAGAAGTTCGGCATGCAGACCTTCAACCAGTCGCTTGCCACGCTCTACCTGACGAAGCAGATCACGCTGGACACGGCGCTGCTCCGCTCGTCGAACCCCGACGAATTGCAGGAGATCATCAACCGCTCCGGCGGCGTCGCACGTCCGGCGCCGGGCAGCGCGGCCGCAGCCAAGAGATAGCAGCAGGTTCAACGGGAAACGCTAGGGAGGTCACATGCCAGTCTTCACATTCACGGGAACGGACGCAGCGGGTAAGAAGATCTCGGGCGAGCGCGCCGCGGAGAACAAGCAGGTGCTGGAAGCGACGCTGAAGCGCGAGCGCATCCGTCCCAACAAGATCACCGAGAAGGGCAAGGAGTTCGCCCTGCCCAAGATCGGCGGCGGCTCGGTCTCGAGCAAGGAGATCGCCATCTTCTTCCGCCAGTTCTCGGTCATGATCGACGCCGGCCTCCCGCTGGTGCAGTGTCTCGAGATCCTGGGCGGCAACCAGGAGAACCAGGCGTTCGCGCGCTGCCTGAACGGCGTGCGCGCCTCGGTGGAAGGCGGCTCCACGCTCGCCAACGCCATGCGCGGCTATCCCAAGATCTTCGACGACCTGACGGTCAACATGATCGAAGCGGGCGAGACGGGCGGTATTCTCGACACCATCTTGCAGCGGCTTGCGGCCTACGTGGAAAAGAACGTGAAGCTGAAGGGGGCCATCAAGTCGGCGGCCATCTACCCGGTCTCGGTCATCTCGATCGCGGCGCTGGTCGTCGGTGGTCTGCTTAAGTTCGTGGTGCCGACGTTCGCCAACCTGTTCGCGGGCCTCGGCGTGCCGCTGCCCATGCCCACCAAGATCGTGATGTTCCTCAGCTATATCGTGCAGACCTACTGGTGGTTCGCCATCGGCGGAGGCGTGGCCATTGTGTTCGGCATCAAGCAGGCGCGCAAGTCGCCGCAGGGGCGCTACTTTTTCGACAAGCTGCTGATCAACTCTCCCATCATCGGCATGCTGCTGCGCAAGATCGCGGTCGCGCGCTTCACGCGTACGCTCGGCACGCTCATCACCTCGGGCGTTCCCATCCTGGAAGGCCTGGCCATCACCGCCCGCACGTCGGGCAACGCCGTGCTGGAAGAAGCGCTGATGAAGGTGCGCAAGGCGATCGAGGAAGGCCGCACCATCATCGATCCGCTGAAGGAATCGGGCGTCTTCCCCAACATGGTGACGCAGATGATCGGCGTCGGCGAAGCGACGGGCGCCATGGACGCCATGCTGCAGAAGATCGCCGACTTCTACGAGGACGAGGTCGACGCCGCCACCAAGGACATGCTGACCTTGATGGAGCCGCTGTTGATCGGCTTCCTCGGCGTGGCGGTCGGCGGCATCGTCATCTCGCTGTACTTGCCGCTGTTCTCGCTGATCAGCAAGCTCGCCGGCTAAGCCTGGGAGGTCCTGGGAACCGCGTGCGCCCGCGACCGGCGTAGTGTGCCCGGACCATAGGAAGCAGGATGCAGACGAACTTCAACGAGCGCACCTGGCTCACCTGGCTGGCGAAGGTCCGCATCATCGTCATCACCTTCCTGCTGGGCATCGAGCTGGCCATCACGCGCCTGACGCCGACGCCCCTGCCCGAGCGCGTCTTCGTCAGCATCATCATGTTGTGGTTCACGGTCGCGGTGTTCTACGTCCTGCTGCTGTTCCTGTGGGAGGACTACCGCAACCAGGCGCGCCTCCAGGTCTTCAGCGACCTCATCTTCACCACCGCCATCGTCTACGTCACCGGCGGCCAGGACACCTCGTTCGTCTTCCTCTACCCGCTGGTCATCATCATGGCCAGCATCCTGTTCTCGCGCGGGTGGGCGTACCTGACAGCCGCGCTCTCGTTCATCCTGTTCGGCGCGCTGGTCGAGCTTACGTACTACGACGTCCTGCGCACCTACTCCACCACGCGGCCCGACCCGAAGTCGCTGCAGGCCATCATCTTCATCAACCTGTTCGCCTTCCTGGCCATCGCCTACCTCGCCACCAGCCTGAGCAACAAGCTGCGCATGGCCGACGTCGAACTGGCCGACATGTCGGGCGCGCTCGAGAACCTGCAGGCGCTGCACGAGAACATCATCAACTCGATGTCGGGCGGGCTGATCACCACCGGCCTCGACGGGCGCATCTCGGTGGTCAACGCGCAGGCGGAGCGTTTGCTGGAGCGGCCCGCGCCCGACCTGCTGGGCAAGCCCATCGGCGCGCTCTTCCGCGACCGCCTGCCGGAGGTGCGCTCCCTGCCGGCGCACGCCGAGGTGCGCTACGCCACGCCCGCGGCGGAGGAGAAGACATTCGCCGTCACCGGCTCGGCGCTGATGATCCCCGACCGCGGCGTGCTCGGCCACGTCTACACCTTCGACGACCTCACCGACATCCGGCGGCTGGAGCGCGAGGTGCGCATGCGCGACCGGCTGGCGGCGGTCGGACGCATGGCCGCCGGCATCGCGCACGAGATCCGCAACCCGCTCTCCTCCATCGGCGGTTCGGTCAAGGTGCTGTCTTCGACCGCCAGCCTGACCGAGGAGCAGCGCGAGCTGCTCGACATCGTGACGCGTGAGAGCGACCGGCTGAACTCCATCGTCACCGACTTCCTGATCTTCTCGCGCGAGAAGAATTACCGCTTCACACGCTGCGACCTGCGCCCGCTGCTCGAGGACACGCTCACGCTGCTGGAGAATCGCCCGGCGGCGGGCGGGCCCCCGATCGCGATCGTGCGCGACTTCCAGGTGGCGGAGGCCTGGGCGACCGTAGACGGCGACAAGATGAAGCAGGTCTTCTGGAACATCTGCGAGAACGCGGTGCGCGCCATGGCGCAGGGCGGCACGCTCACCGTGCGGCTGGCGCCGGCGGGCGAGCTGTGGCGCATCGGCTTCCGCGACACCGGCCACGGCTTCAGCGCAGCGGAAGCGGAGAAGATATTCGAGCCCTTCCAGTCGCAGTTCGAAGAAGGGACCGGGCTGGGCCTCGCCATCGTCTACCAGATCGCGCAGGCGCACGAGGCCGCGATCCGCGTGCAGTCGGCGCCGGGGCAGGGGACGGAGTTCATCCTGGAACTGAAGCGCGCGGCCGCCGAGGCCGCCGCGCCGCCGCTCGCGCTCGGGAAGGTGGCCCATGGCTAACCTGCTCGTGTGCGACGACCGCAAGGACACCTGCTCGATGCTGGAGATCGCCTTCCGGAAGGATGGCCACAAGGTCGAGACCGTCAACAGCGGCGAGGCCGCCATGCGCAAGCTCGACGCCGCGCTCTACGACGTCGTCATCACCGACATCAACATGCCCGGGGTGGACGGCATCGAGGTGCTGAAGCACGCGCGCCGCACTTCGCCCGACTCCGCCGTCATCCTCATCACCGGTTTCGAAGACTACGAGGCGGCGGTCGACGCGGTGAACGCCGGCGCGTTCGGCTACATCCACAAGGGGCCGAGCCTGCTGGAGGAGCTGCGGGTGTTCGTGGGCCGCGCGCTCAAGCTCCGCGAGCTGGAGCGGCAGAACCTGGCGCTCAAGCGCGATGCCGCCTCGCGCAACTCGCTCGACAACATCATCGGCGCCAGCCCGGTGATGGGGAAGCTCAAGCAGACCATCCGAACGGTCGCGCCCACCGGCTCGACGGTCGTCATCTTCGGCGAGAGCGGCACGGGCAAGGAGCTGGTGGCGCGCGCGGTGCACGATTGCTCGCCGCGCGCGGAGGAGCCGTTCATCTCCATCAACTGCGGCGCCTTCCCCGAGACGCTGCTGGAGAGCGAGCTATTCGGGTACGTGAAAGGCGCGTTCACCGGCGCGACGCAGAACAAGCGCGGCCTGTTCGAGGTCGCCAACGGCGGTACCGTCTTCCTCGACGAGATCAGCGAGATGTCGCTGGCGATGCAGGTGAAGCTGCTGCGCGTGCTGCAGGAGCGCGTGGTGCGCCCGGTCGGCGGCACGCATGAGATCGCCATCGACGTGCGCCTGATCGCCGCGACCAACAAGGACCTGGAGGCGATGGTCGCCGACAAGAGCTTTCGCGAGGACCTCTATTACCGCATCAGCGTCATCCCCATCACGGTGCCGCCGCTGCGCCTGCGTCGCGACGACATCCCGCTGCTCGCCTCGCACTTCCTGAAGAAGTACGGGCCGGCGGCAGGCAAGAGCATCCATCGCCTGGCAAAAAAGTCGCTCGAGGCGCTGGCCGAATACGAGTGGCCGGGGAACGTGCGGCAGCTCGAGAACACCATCGAGCGCGCCGTCGCGATGGAGACGGGCGAGGAGCTGCACGTGGAAGCGCCGCCGGAGCGCGCGCGCGCGGCTGCGGTCGCGATCGGCGGGAACGGCGACCGGGGCGTGCCGCCGGAGGGCGTCGACATGGAGCGCTACGTCGCCGACCTGGAGCGCTCGATGCTGCAGTCGGCGCTGCGCCAGTCCGGCGGCGTCCAGACCAAGGCCGCCGAGCTGCTCAAGCTCTCCTACCGCTCGTTCCGCCACCTGATGAAGAAATACGAGCTGTAGAACACAGCCGGCGGCGGACCGCTTGCGGCGGGCAGCGCATCGTTGAGCAACCGAGCGGCGCGGCCGGCCGCGAGCCGCCAGCCGCCGTCCCGCTATACTCATTCCAATGCGCTACGTCTTGCGATTCCTGTGGAACGCTTCGCGCGGGCACCGGCTCGCGCCCTGGCGCAGTCCCTACCTGAAGTGGCGCATCGAGACCTACGCGGGCCTCAAGGCCGACAAGATCGGCTTCTTCGAGTTCTGGCGCTTCGTGTGGAAGGAGCGCAACCAGCTCGGCCGCTTCCTGCACTGGACCTCCGAGATGGACCGCTACGCGCGTCCGAAACCAAAAAATCCTTAGCCACGGATGGCCACGGATGAACACGGGCAAAAAAGAAATGACACGGTTTGATCCGTGTCATCCGTGAGATCCGTGGCTGGTTTCTACGAAGCCGGCGCGGCCGCGGCGCCCTCCAACAGCACGCCGACGTCCGACCCCTTGTCCGCGCCGACCATCTTGGCCGCCGAGCCGCGGTTCGCCGCGATCTCCAGGTAACCCATGCTGCCGAGCACGCCAAAGACCTCCCCGGCCGCGCCGCCGGAATAGGTATCGCGCATGCGGGTGATCTCCGACTTGCCGACCAGGATCTTGAACGGCGGCGGGTCGGGCTGGAACAACTGCGGCACTTCCTTGGGAGTGAAGTTCGTGATGAGGTTGCCGAACTTGTCGGCCTTCAAGACCACGCCCTTCATCAACTTCTCGTTCACCGGCTTGGGCTTGGGCGCGGCGAAGCGGACGAAGTCGGTGATCTCGTCGCCGAACTTTGCGACCTCCACGCCCTTGCTCAGCCAGCCCGCGACGGCGGCGAACAGGTCGCGCCCGTGGAAGGTGTTGCTCATCGGCTGCAGGAAATAGTGTTCGGCGGTGATGTGGCGTACGCTGAGCCGCTCCTCTTTCTCGTAGACCAGCGAAAGGACGCCGTTGTCGGGCGCCAGGAAGATGTGCTTCTCCGCGGTGACCAGCAGCGGCCGGCGGTTGGTGCCCACGCCCGGGTCCACGATCACCATGTGGACGGTGTCGGAAGGGAAGTAGCGATAAGCCTGCGCGATCGTCAGCGCGCCGTCCAGGATGTCGAACGAGTGGACCGAGTTGCAGATATCCACGATCTGCGCGTTGGGATTGATGCTGAGGATGACGCCCTTCATCGTCCCGACAAAGTGGTCGGAGAGGCCGAAGTCGGTCGTCATGGTGAGCAAGCGCTGGGCCACGGGTTTCCCTCGAGGTTCGCTGGATGATTGCTTCGGAAAGCTCTCGGAAAGTATCGCGGCTAGAGCGCGAAAGTCAAGGAACACGCGGACTTGGCAAGCTTGCGCCGAGCCGTTAGGCTGGTGCGCGCCATGCGCCTCCGCCGCTTGCTCGCACTCGCCCTGCTGCTCGCGCTCGTCCCCGCCGCCCTTGCCCAGCGCTTTACGCTCGAACAGGTGATGAGCTCGCCATTCCCCGACAACCTGGTTGCCGCCGAGAAAGCCCCGCGCGTGGCGTGGGTCTTCAACGCCAAGGGCGTGCGCAACGCCTGGGTCGCCGACGGACCGGACTTCAAGAATGCGCGGCCGGTCACGCACTACACGGCCGACGACGGCATGGCCATCATGAGCCTGCGGCTCACGCCCGACGGGCGCAGCGTGCTCTATGCGCGCGGCGGCGAGGTGAACGACGCGGGCGAGTCGCCCAACCCGCAGAGCCGCGCTACGCCTCCCAAGCAGCAGGTGTGGATCGCCGACGTCGACGGCGCGGCCGAGCCGCGGCTGCTCGGCGACATGGGCTGCGCCTTCGAGGGCTGCGAGGACATCCGCATCTCGCCCGACGGCAAGCACGCCGTGTGGGCGGCGAAGAAGCAGCTCTGGATGGCCGACGTGCCCGAGCCGGGCCAGCCGGCGGTCGCGGCCAAGCAGCTCTTCACCGCGCGCGGCGACAACGCCCAGCCGGCGTGGTCGCCGGATTCCAAGCGCCTCGCCTTCGTCAGCGACCGCGACGACCACTCGGTCATCGGCATCTACACGCTGGGCGGCGACGGGATCCTTTGGGTCGCGCCCAGCGTCGACAAGGATTCGCTGCCGCGCTGGTCGCCCGGCGGCACGAAGCTCGCCTTCACGCGTCGCCGCGGCACGCAGGCGGGATTGCCGCTCATCCCCATCCGGCCCGACCCGTGGGCCATCTACGTCGCCGATCCGGCGACCGGCGCGGCGCGCGAAATATGGCATAGCGGCCCGGCGGAGCGCGATTCGTTCCCCGACCTCACCGCCGCCCTCTCGTTCCACTACGCGGCCGGCGGACGCATCGCCTTCGCCTCGGAGCAGGACGGCCGCAACCACCTTTATTCCATCGCTGACACCGGTGGACAGCCCACGCTGCTCACGCCGGGCGAGTTCGACGTCGAAGACGTCGCGCTCTCGGCCGACAAGAAGTCGGTCCTCTATTCGTCGAATCAGGACGATGTCGAGCGCCGGCACATCTGGCGCGTCGCGGCGAGCGGCGGCAAGCCGCAAGCGCTTAGCAAAGGCGAGACGGCGGAGTGGGCGCCGGTGGAGGTCGCCGAACAGGTCATCTGCCTCGGCGCGAGCGCGACGACCCCGGCGATGCCGTACCGCCTGGCATCGGGCGGACGCGAGATGCTCGCCGCCGACGCGCTCCCGAAAGATTTCCCGTCGAACGAACTGGTCACGCCGCAGGTCGTCACCTTCAAGAGCGAAGACGGCCTGATCATCCACGGCCAGTTGTTCGTCCCATCTGGCTTTGAGTGGAATCTGATTGCGAAGGGGCAGCAGCCGAAGCGGCTCGCGCCGGCGCTCATCTTCACGCACGGTGGACCCATCCGGCAGATGATGCCGGCGTTCCACTACATGTACTACTACCACAACGCCTACGCGATGAATCAGTACCTGGCGAGCCGCGGCTACACCGTGCTCTCGGTGAACTACCGCCTGGGCGTGATGTACGGGCGCGACTTCCGCGAGGTGCACGACGGCGGCTGGCGCGGCAGCTCCGAATACAAAGACGTGCTTGCGGGCGCGCGCTACTTGCAGTCGTTGCCGTACGTGGACAAATCGCGCATCGGGCTGTGGGGCGGGTCGTACGGCGGGCTCCTCACCGCGCTCGGCCTCGCGCGCAACTCCGACATCTTCGCCGCCGGCGTGGACTTCCACGGCGTGCACGACTGGTCGGCCTTCCTGCCGCAGTGGGCGCCGGGCACGAAGAACGCGCCCGACCTCGAGCAGGCGCGCAAGCTGGCGTTCGAGTCGTCGCCCAACGCCGCCATCGCCACGTGGCGCTCGCCGGTGCTGCTCATCCAGGGCGACGACGACCGCAACGTCCCGCAGAGCCAGACCACCGACCTGGTGCAGCGGTTGCGGGCGCACAACGTTCCGTTCGAGCTCATCTACATGCCTGACGAGATCCACGACTTCCTGCTGTGGCGCACCTGGGTGCGCACCTACGGCGCCACCGCCGATTTCTTCGACCGCCATCTGCAAGGGAAGGGAAAACCATGAAGCGACTCACCGCGCTCCTCGCACTCACGCTCGCCGCCGGCGCCCTGCTCGCCGCGCACGACGAAAAAGACAAGAGCAACGAGACCAGGCAAACCGCCGAGGTCCGCCAGGCGGAGCTCGACTTCGCCGCCGCCGCCCGCGCCAAGAATTACGAGAAAGCCATGAGCTACTGGGACCAGGACATCATGTTCTTCAATGACGGCAAGATGTCGCGCGGCATGGAGAAGCAGCGCGCGAACTGGGAGTTCCTGAAGAACCCCAACCTGACCATCACGTGGTCGCCGGAAGTCGTGGAGGCCTCGGGCGGGATCGGCTACACCACCGGGCCCTACGAGATCCACGTGAAGCAGGCCGACGGCAGCGAGCGCGTGACCCGCGGGCGCTACTGCACCATCTGGCGGCGCAAGCCCGATGGCTCCTGGAAGGCCGCGCTCGACATCGGCAGCCCCGAACCTCCGGAAAAGAAGTGAGACTCGTGTGGAGGCGGGCGACTCGCCCGCCGGGAGGCACCATGAGAAAGACGCTCACCATCGCACTCTGCGCCGTTCTGCTGTCGAGCTGCGCGCTCGCCAAGGACAGCGCCGAGACCAAGGAAACGAAGGAAGTGCGCGGCGCCGACACCGGCTTCGCGGCGGCCGCCCGCGCGCGCGACCTGGAGAAGTTCCTCAGCTTCGTCGACGACGACGTGCATTTCTTCGTCGACGGCAAGATGGTCACGGGCAAGGACAAGGAACGAGAGAACTGGACCAAGACCTTCGCCGACAAGGAAGTGTCCATCGTCTGGAAGCCGGAGCTCGCGGAAGCTTCCGGCGGGCTCGGCTACACCTCCGGCGGATTCGAGATCAGGAAGGCGGGGAAGCTGCAGCGCAAGGGACGCTACGCCACCGTATGGCGGCGCAAGCCCGACGGCTCCTGGAAGGTCGCGCTCGACATCGCTACCAGCGAGCCGCCCGTGGAAGAGAAGAAGAAGTAGCCTGTCCGAGGGACGTCATCGCGAGCGAGGCGCGCGCGACGCTCTCCGCGCCGAGTCGAGGGACCTGCATCTGGCGCACCGCGCCAGCAGGTCCGCGAGGCTTTTCTTGCGGACGACCCTGCCCAGGCGCCGCGCGGTGAAGGTCGGCAGCGGCGACCGGTGGCGGAAGCCGCGCCGCCGCATCTCGCGCACCAGCGCGGCGTGGCGCGCGCGCACGTTGTGCACCTCGATCAGCCCGTTGGCCACGAACCCGGCTACCGACCGCTTCCGCCGCAGCGTCCCGACGAGCATGTGCAGCTCCACGTGCTCGCCCAGCAGGTGCTGCGAGCACATCCGCCGCGGGTCGACCATCCACATCCGCATCCCGGGAACCTCGCTGCTCATCCCACCACGTGTTCACGCGGATGACAACCTGCGCGAAAGATGACACAATAATGGAGTGTGCCCGCCAGGGCGCGCGCACTGACCACACTCCTCAGTAGCTCAATGGCAGAGCATCCGGCTGTTAACCGGAGGGTTGTAGGTTCGAGTCCTACCTGAGGAGCCATTTCTTTTTTGGCATTGCACTCTTCCCATGTCCCAGTCGTGTGCTTCCTAGCTGGTGGCGAGTGGAGGCCTGGGGAAATTGCTGTCGTGATCGGAAAGCGCGGGATCGTCATCGCGCTGGCCGAGCTGCTTCGACATCGAGTTCATCGACGCCTCGCCCGGGGCCTGGTCTTCGACCGAACCCTTCTTCACGTCATTGTCGTCGCGGCCTGATTCGGATGGTACGTGCGGTGAGTGCATGGGGTCCCTCGGTCTTCGCGCTGGTTTGCGGATGACTCGACTGTAGCGATCGCGCCGGCGGCGGTCTGTACCAAAGCGACCACTGCGAGTCAGTCCAGATGGGCGCGCACGACGAACCGCTGCGGCGCCGGGCCCACGTAGGAGAACGGATAACAGGTCACCAGCGTGAGGGTCGAGCCGGCCGAATCGTTCAGCACGGCAGTATCGTCGCCGGCCACGACCGTCATCGAGTCGACTCGATAGCGATAAATCCCTTCCAGCGTGGTCACGGTGATCTCGTCGCTCTGGCGCAGGTCGCGCAATCCCCGGAAGAACGTGTCGCGGTGCCCGGCGATCGCGGTGTTGCCATGCTCGCCGGGGAACGCCGTGCCATTGACGTGACCGACCGCGCGGCGCAAGCTGCGGCTGTCGGTGCCTTCTACGATGATGGAGTCGACGCCGATGCGTGCGATCTCGATGCGCCCAAGCGTCGCCCCGGGCGCGGCGGTCCGGCGGGTGGCGACGAGGGGTGTCGACGAGGGCGGCGGGGAGGGCGCCGTCACCGGGGAGTTCTTCGCAGCGCGCGCAAGGCGCCAATTCTCGTACGCCTGAAAGGCTTCGGCATCCAGCAACGCGAATCCGACGTAGCCGAGGCAGAGCAGCCCCAGCGCGAGGAAGGGCCAGCGCATCCATCGCAGCCGGGGGCCCCGCGCGCGAGGAGTGATCCAAGCCATGTCAGTCCCGAGCCGGCGGCTTGCCGGCGCCCGGCGCAGCCTCGGACGGCGCGACGTAGCCGCGTCGCGTGATCACCGTCAGGTCCCGGGTGGCGGGCGTCACCTGTACCTGGATGGTGCGGTACGCGCCGTCCTTCTTCTGGTTGGTGGGAACGTAGGTGAGGGTGTACTGGTTCCGGATGGCATGCGCGATACGCTCGCAGGTCGGAACCACATCGCGCAGCTCGCGCGGGAAGTACGCTTCGCCGCCGCCGACCCGCGCGAGTTCTTTCACGACGTGGGGATTGCGGTCGGGGTCGTCCGGCTCGTAGAGCCCGACGCCATAGAGGATGGCGTCGGAGCGGGTCGCGAGCTCCAGCATCTGCGCCTTGGTGTGCGTGCTGGCGTTGTCGGCGCCGTCGCTGACCACGATCAGCACCTTCTTGTCGCGGTTGCCCTGCTTCAGATGCTCGAGCGCCGCCACCACGGCATCATAGAGCGCGGTCTTGCCGTCGCTCTTGACGGTGCCGAGGGCTGCTCTCAGCCGGGCGGGCTCGTCGGTGAACGGGATCTCGCGCGGCAGGCCGAAGCGGACGTGTTCGTTGAAGTTGACCACGAAGATCTCGTCCTGCGGATTGCTGGAGGCCGCGAAAGCGAGGGCTGCGGCCACCACCTCCGCCCGCCTCGGCCGCATGCTGCCGCTGTTATCGATCACCAGTCCGACGGTGACCGGGATGTCGGCTTGCCCGAAGTGCCGGATGGGCTGCGGGACGCCGTCCTCGAGGATCTGGAAGTCATTTCGCGCGAGCCCAGCCACCGGGGCGCCTTTGTGGTTGCGCACGGTCGCGTGCAACACGACCTCGTTCACGCTCACGTTGATGGTGTAGTCGTCCGGAGGGGCCGCGGCGATCTGTTGAGCGCGATCGGCCACGGGATGGAGCACGAAGAAGGCGAGTGCCAGGACGCAGAGGATCGGGACCAGGGCAACGGCGCGCGTGGGAACCGCGCGCGAGGCTGCTACCGCTCGTCCGGCGTGCGTGGCGGCTGTCTTCAGTAGATACACGATACCCCAGAGCAGCAGTGCGGCGACGGCCAGCAGCGCTCCCGCGATGAGAAGCATGGAAAGGACAGCAGCGTATTCACGGATCGCGAACATGCAACCTCAGTCCGTCGGCTAGACGATGACGCGGAGAACGATGGCCCGGGCCGCTGAAACGCTGCGAAGGCTGCACGCCCCGGCTTGTTTTCCGGAAGCGTACAGCCTGCTTGAGCGATGTTCACCGCTCACGCCGCAGAGTCGACCCCGCGAGTGCCCTTAGGCGGAGTACTTCCTGATCAGGCCAGACGCGCCCATCGAGAGCAGCCCGAGCAGAGCCAGCAGCGGCAAATAGCTTGCCGTGTGCGGCAGAGCCTCGGCTGTTTCCATCGGCGGCGGCTGAACGACTTCAGCGATCGCGACCGGTTCTCCGGTCGGCTTCACCGCTTCGACCGGCACGGTCCTGAGGTCCTCGATGCTGGAGGCCTCGGCGTAGAGCACCGGCTCGTTGCTGACTCGCGCGAGCTCGAGCGCCTTCGCCTTGGGATACACGAATTCCTCACCCCATTGACGGCCGGGATAGAACCATGCACGGATCGCCTGGGGCTGGCCTTCCGCGCGCTCCTTGAACGTCATGACCGTCTTGTCAGTCGACTGCAGACGGAAGTTCGGGATCGCCAGGATGGTGGTGTAGAGGTGGTCTTCGCGCTCGTTGAAGATCTGGACGATGTGGCGGTCCGAGAGCGAGTCCATGATCTTGAAGACGTACGTGCCGGCAGGCAGCACCTGCGCGCCCACGCCAGGAACTTCGACCGGGCCGCTGAAGGTGACGATGGTCTTGCGGTTCCACTCGGAAGCCGAGGCGACCGGCAGAACGGCAAGGCAAAGGGCGACGATGCAGACAATGGTGAACAACCTGTTGAAGAGTCTCATTACAGCCTTCTCTCTGAAGATTCGGGTTGCCGTCGCGCGAAGTTGCGCGGCGGAGCGGTGCGGGGCCGGCGCGTCCTGGAATGATGATCGCTGGATCTATCAGCAGAAGCTCAGTCGCAAAGCAAGCGCGAGATCTCGCGGCAGGAACCGATTCAGGAGGGGATTAGAGATGCGGTACGGCACAGTCGACGAACTCGCTTGCCTCCAGAGTCCCAACCGCAAGGCCAAGTATGGGATGTGGCCGTGTTCCTGTCTGGTCACAAGTGACCACAACGGGCGGATGAGCAGTTGTGAGCAGACTCTCGTGCCCTCTCACTGCTAGCGTCGTCCTGTTAGTCGAGAGTCTTCCTCATGAGCTGTATCACGCACTACGCCCTGGTGATCGCTGCCGGCGCCGCAATGGCTCTGCCTCTGCCGCCTGTCGCGGCCGCCAGTGACCGCGCAGCGAAGCACAGGGCCGCACCGCGCGACCTGGTCGCGGATGCGCGCGAGAAACCATGGGCGACCGATGCTTCCGCGGCGGAAGAGGTCTGGGAGCGCGATCCGATCGCCTTCAGCGCGCGGGATCGCGCGACGATCCGCCGCCATTACCGCGCCGCGGGCCAGAGAAGGCCCGCAGGGGCGACCAAGCAGACCGGCAAACTTTCTCCGGGACTTCGCAAGCAACTGCGGCGCAACGCCCTGTTGTCACCGAGATTGCAGCAGCGGCTCGAGCCGCTCGACGGCGAGGTCGAACGCACCTTGAACCCGCTGCCGTGGGGATACTCCCGCGGCCTGATCGGGAAGGATGCGCTGATCGTCGAGGGCCGAACCCAAAGGGTTATGGACATCATTCGCGATGTGACAGGCCGCCGCTGACTCGACGGCAAAAAGCTGGAAGTTCGATGAGGAGATGTACCGTGAAGAGATCATGTGTTGCTCTTGTCCTGCTATGCCTGCTGGCCTTGCCCGTGATGGCGGCCGCCGAGGGCTGGGAGATCGTCCGCGCCGACTACGGCTCGGGAAATAACTGGGTGGATGTCACCGACCGCGTCCGCTCGCTGGTGCAGGACGGCAACCTCAAGTTCCGGGTGAGCCGCTACACGCTGGCCAACGATGGGCGACAGGGGCGACGGGTCCTGCGCCTGCAGTTGAAGGATAGCCAGGGACGCTCCCGGCAGGTCTCCTATCGTGACCGTCAGCAGGTCAACCTGCAGATCAACGCCGCGAATTACGGGACCTTGCGCATCGACCGCGCCATCTACGGCACGGGCTACCGCAACTCCGACGTCACCTCGCGCTTGAGCTCCATGGTGCGGAGCGATCAACTCGACCTGCGCGTGGACAACAACACCATGGGTGGCGACCCGGCGCCGAACCAATCCAAGACCCTTACCGTGCAGTACGCGGTGAACGGTCGCGCCAACGAGGTCGTGATCAACGAAGGCGACATGCTGCGGTTGGGGTACGGTGAGAACAGCGGGAACTACGGCACGCTGCGTATCGACCGCGCCACCTATGGCTCAGGCTATCGCAGCTCCGACGTCACCGGACGTCTGAACTCGCAGATCCAGGGCAATCAGCTCAACCTCCAGGTGAACAACGACACCATGGGCGGTGATCCCGCGCCCAACCAGAGCAAGACGCTGCGCGTCGACTACACGCTCAACGGCCGCACCGACCAGGCGGTCATCAACGAAGGCGACACGCTGCGGTTGGGGTACGGTGAGAACAGCGGGAACTACGGCACGCTGCGCATCGACCGCGCCATCTATGGCTCAGGCTATCGCAGCTCCGACGTCACCGGACGGCTGAACTCGCAGATCCAGGGCAATCAGCTCAACCTCCGGGTGAACAACGACACCATGGGCGGTGATCCCGCGCCCAACCAGAGCAAGACCCTCACCGTGCAGTATTCGGTGAACGGACGCAGCGACCAGGTCGTGATCAACGAAGGCGACATGCTGCGCCTGTCCGTGGGCAACGGAAGTTACGGCACGCTGCGCATCGACCGTGCCATCTATGGCTCGAGCTATCGCAGCAGCGACGTCACCGCGCGGCTGAGCTCGCAGGTCCGCAATAACCAGCTCGACCTGCGCGTGGACAACAACACCATGGGCGGTGACCCCGCGCCCAGCCAGAGCAAGACGCTGCGCGTCGACTACACGCTCAACGGCCGCACCAACCAGGCGGTCATCAATGAAGGCGACACGCTGCGGTTGGGGTACGGCGAGAACAGCGGGAACTACGGCACGTTGCGCATCGACCGCGCGACCTATGGCTCGGGCTATCGCAACTCCGACGTCACCGGACGGCTGAACTCGCGGATCCAGGGCAATCAGCTCAACCTCCAGGTGAACAACGACACCATGGGCGGCGACCCCGCGCCCAACCAGAGCAAGACGCTGCGGGTCGATTACACGCTCGACGGCAGGATCAACCAAGTCACGCTGAACGAGGGCGATGCGCTGCGTCTCGGATATGGCGACAACACCAGCCAACTCTCGCGCCGTGTCCGCTGCGAATCGCAATCCAACGACTACGGGCGGACGTATTGCGCGGCGGATACTCGCAGCGGGATCCGTCTCAGCCGCCGGCTCAGCGATTCGGAATGCGTGCAGGGCTCCAGCTGGGGCTATGACGCTTCGCGCGTGTGGGTGGACAAAGGATGCCGTGCCGACTTCGAGCTCGGCAATGCGCGCTACACCGGCAGCGGCGCCGCTACCACCATTCCCAATGGGACGGAGCTCTCAGTCCGGACCAATGAGGCGATCGACTCCAAGACGGCGACTGCCGGCCAGACGTATTCCGCCGTGGTCAGCACCGACGTAGTCGACGGCTTCGGCGCGGTCACCATCCCCAAAGGTTCCGACGCCGAGCTCGTCATCCGCAGCGCGGACGGCGGCGGCATCACTTCCGCATCGGAGCTGGTGCTCGACGTCACTTCCGTGACGATCTCCGGAACCAGATACCTGGTGAGCACCGGCGACCTGGAGCAGCAAGGTGGGCAGGGCGTAGGCGCGAACAAGAAGACGGCCATCATGGTGGGCGGCGGCGCGGCACTCGGCACGCTGATCGGCGCCATCGTGGGCGGCGGCAAGGGCGCGGCCATCGGCGCCGCGATCGGAGCGGGCGCCGGCCTGGGCACCCAGGTGCTCACGCGCGGCAAAGAAGTGCGCGTCCCGGCCGAGACGCTGCTGACCTTCCGGCTCGATCAGGATCTACGCCTGCAGTCCTCCCGCTGAACGCACGGAGGGCGAAGGCGCTCGATGGGCAGGCTCGTGACCCTGCAAGAAGCAAAACGCGGCTAGCGATGGCGGCGAAACGCACCACCCACAGCCGTGGAGGCTGTCTTACATGAGAAAGCTATTACTACTGACGATCGCGTTGTCCCTGACGAGCTTGTCCTGGGCGAACGGTCGCGAGGACTCGACCGAGCGCCTGACCAACGCGGGCGTCGTACTCAACGAGATCATGGCCGCGCCCGACAAGGGCATCCCGCAGGAAGTGATCGATAACGCCAAGTGCATCGCGGTCGTTCCCCGCATGATCAAGGCCGGGTTCATCTTCGGCGGCAAGCACGGCCGCGGCGTCGCGACCTGCCGCACCGCTTCAGGCTGGAGCGCGCCGGCGTTCATCTCGGTCGGCGGCGGGAGCTGGGGTCTGCAAGCCGGGGTCCAGGGCATCGACCTCGTCATGGTCGTGATGAACGAACAGGGCATGCAGCGCATGCTCTCGAACAAATTCCAGGTGGGCGGCGACGCCTCGGCTGCCGCCGGACCGGTCGGACGCCACGCTTCTGCCGGAACCGACTGGAAAGCAGACAGCGAGATCCTCACCTACTCCCGTGCCAAAGGGCTGTTCGCGGGAATCTCGTTGACCGGTGCGGTGATCCAGCAGGACAACGATTCCACCCGCGCCATCTACGGCAAGAAGATCCGCCAGAAGGCCATCCTGAGCGGATCTGTCCCGGCTCCCGCGGTCGCCGCGTCGTTCATGGCAGCGGTCGCCAGCAGCAGCCGGCAGGCGCATGCGGCCGAAGTGGTGCAGGGCGAGAAATAGCCGGCCTGCACCATCCTCGGCGCGTCCGGCCTGATCGGGCCACGCGCCGGGGACGGCGGTGGTGAGAAATGAGGAACCTAGTGGAGCGATCGACCCGCACGACCGAAACGCCAGGCCCCGGGATGCTCGCCACCATGTGGAAGGCGCTGCGGGGCGGGTGCACGCATGAGGATTACACCGTGCCGATGCGGCTGCCGGGCGCCACCGGCGTCACGGTGAGCTGCCTGCAGTGCGCGACTCGACTGCGCTACGACTGGGACCGCATGCGCGTCGCCCGCGGGCAGTGAGGTCGCGCGGCAGGCCAGGCCCTTGCTGAAGAACCAAGACGGAAGAGGAGACACACCATGCTTTGGACCATCGTTGCAATACTCGTGATCATGTGGCTGCTGGGATTCGGCTTTCATATCGGCGGCAGCCTGGTGCACTTCCTGCTGGTGGTAGCGCTGGTCGTGGTGGTGTTCAACCTGCTGCGCGGGCGCCGCGCACTGGGCTAAACGAAGCGGAACGGAACGTGCGTTCCAGCGCTGGAAAGAGGAGTGCGATGAAGCTGCTGTTCTGGTTCGGAGTCGCGATCGGCGTGCTCGGCCTGTTGTCGCTGGTGATCCCCATCGCGCACAACGAGCGCGAAGGGTTCTCGGCCGGCGGCGTGTCGGTGGGGATCCAGACCCAGCACAGCGAAAGGGTGTCGCCGCTGGTGAGCGGTGCCCTCATCCTCGGCGCGGCCGGCATGATGATCGCCGGCCGCTCGGCGGTGCGCGGGTGAACCGAAGATGATCTCTACGTTCAACCCGATCTGGCTGATCATCCCGCTGGTCGTCGGCCTGGTGTTCGTCTGGTTGTGGCCGCGCGGCCGGCCGAGCCGTGGCGACTGGCCGCCCCTGCTTCCGGGCCGGCGTCGTCGTGGCCGTGACGACAAGCCGAAGTAGCGGCACGGGACGCCCTCGAGTGGTTCGCAGGCGTTCGCGACGGGCTGTGCAAGAGCGCACATTGCCAGCGCGAGCCCTCACGGCGCCACTGCCGGGCCTTCGTCCGAGGGTGGTCACTCCTGAACAGCGGAGCAGGCCACCCGCGACCTAAGATGTCTCTGCTGTGATCTGGCCGTCGCAGTCGAAAGGTTCCCCCTGTCATGACCAGCCCCAGCAAACATCACGTGCTCGTCGTCGATGACGAGTCCAGCGTCCGCGAGACGACTGCCATGTTGTTGCGCGACGCGGGATACGACGTCAGCACCGCCGTGCATGGCTTCGACGCGCTCCTGCATCTCCGCCGGATGACGCCCGACGTCATCATCTCCGACCTCAACATGCCGATGATGTCGGGCTTCGAGTTCCTCTTCGTGGTGCGGCGGCGGTTCCCCGACATCCCCGTGATCGCGTTCAGCGGCGCGTACGAGCAGAGCGAGCACGTGCCGGGCGGCGTGATCGCGGATGCGTTCTATCCCAAGGGGCACCATCACCCCGAGGAGCTGCTGCGCACGGTCGCCGAGCTGATCCGGACCTCCGCGGCGCGCGCCGTGGTCCACCACCGCCACCCGGCGCCGGTCTGGATCCCGCGCAACGGCAAGGACTCGAGCGGCGTCCCGTTCATCGTGCTGACCTGCACCGAGTGCCTGCGCTCGTTCCCGCTGAGCGTGACCCGCGAGGACGTGCAGGAGATCCAGGAGACGCGCTGCCTGTTCTGCCGGACGCAGGTGCGCTACGTCATCGATTTCTCGGTCGCGGTGTGCTCTCCGAAAGCCGTGAAGGCCAGCAGCAGAGCATCGTGAGCCGGCGGCCGCGCCCGGTGCGCTCGCTACTGCAAGATCCGCAACCCGCGGGCGCTTCCTTCGACGGCGAACATGCCGGGTGACTCCGGCGCCTTGCGTGCCGGCACCTGCAGGTCGGGCATGGGCTTGGCCTGGAAGAGGCGGCGGCACGGCTTCGCCAGCATGCGTGCCCAACGCGTGGCCTTGCTGCGGCGCGCGCTGTCGGTGGCGATGCCGGTGCTGGCGTACATCTGGCGGTAGAGCTTCGAGATGAACAGGAACGCCAGGCGCGCGCGCAGGTTGGGCGTGCACTTGGAGCGCTCCCAGATGGAAGAGAAGCTGTAGAAGGCGTCCCACACGCTTTGCGTCCGCTGCCGCAATTCCTCCGAGTTCATGCTGGGATGCGGCATGAACATCTTGGGGCGCCGCTCGGCCGGGATCAGCCAGTACCTTGTCATGGGCACGCCCTCCACCCTGGGCACCTCCTCGCCCTGGGCTTTTTCCCAGTGCTCGAAGTCCACCGTGCCGGGGAAGGGCGTGAGCATCACGAACTGCGCGAAGGTCAGGCCGGCGCGCCGCGCCAGGTCGAGCGTGGCGGCGAAGCTGTCCTCGCGGTCGGTGGGC
>DATIBR010000116.1 GCA_035457425.1 Terriglobales bacterium | reverse complement strand
GCGCTGTTCATCGAGGACCCGCACGAGCTCTACAAGCACTGGTCGCCCGAGGTGTGGCAGGCGGTGGAGCAGCACCAGATCAAGCCCGGCATGAACGAGATCCAGGCCTCTTTCGCGGTCGGCATGGGAACGCCTTTCCGCTCCGAAGACCCGGAGGAGAAAGTGGTGGTCTACCCCAACGGCGGCAGCAAGCTGACCGTGACCTATCGGCGCGGCAAGGCGACGCGGATTGACGCCGGTCCCTGAGCCGGCCCGGCGCGACCGTTTACATCTTGGTAACTGCTGGCGACATCTCACTCCTCAGCAGGAGAGCTGCTGTGGGTCCCATCGGCGTATTCCGGGTCGTTATCCTCACGTGCGTTCTCGCTTTCTCGGCGCTCTGCGCCGGGCAGGCGTCGGCGGACCATCACATCAGCGCGGATCCGGCGCAGCGCCTGTTCCGAGCTTCGCCCTTCGCGCACGGCTACATCCACGGCTACGAAGTGGGCTTCGGCATGGGCAACGAGGACGTGCAGATAGGCCGCGGCGCGCAGGAAGTGCGCAAGAGCGCCGAATACAAGAGCGCCAGCGAAGGCTACGCGGCGGCATTCGGCAGCCGCGAGAGCTTCCGCGCGGGCTTCCGTGAAGGCCTGGCCATCGGCTATCGCGATGGGTTCGCGGGCGGGGAATTCCGCGCGCTGGGCGAGTTGCGGCGGCTGGCGACCGGGGTGGAGGGCGAGGCGGCGGTCGACCGCTTGTACGACGGAGGTTTCTTCGCCGGCTACCGCGCCGCTCGCCAGGAAGCCGCCGACCAATGCCAGCAGGCGCCGGCGGGCCGGGAGCGCTTCTGCTCCGGGTTTCTAGACGGCTATGAGCTGGGCGAGTCGGATACGGGCGTGGGGACGACCGCGCGCGAGCGTTCCGCGGCCGCTCCCGTCCTGCTGCCGCGTCCCGCCGGGCGCAGCGCCCCGCGCCGCTAGAGCGGGTCGGATCCTGCCGTGGCCGGCGCGCCTTCCTGCACGCGCAGCACTCCGCTGGAATCCAGGTAGAAACTGCGGCGGGTCTCGTCAAACTGCTTCGGCACCAGCGTGACCGAGAAGCCTTCCTTGCCGCCGCGGTATTGCACGGTGTAGTCGCCGCGGTCGGCGCGCGCCATGCGCTTGGTGAACGACCGGCCACCGCCCGCCAGGGCCATCAGGCTGGCGGAGTACCTGCCCATCTTCTTCTTGTACTCGCGCTCATTGGCGAGGACGGTGCGGGCGTAGGCGATGCTGTTGTACTCCGACTGCGAGCGCGCCTTGTCATCCGGCGACTTGGGAGCGTAGGGCGGAGCGGCCGGCTTGGCGGAAGGCGCGGGCGCGGCGGCGGCCGGGCTCGCGGCCGGCTCCTGAGCGGTCCCCGCGGCGGCCAGCAGGACGAGTGTGGCGAGAGCGAGAGTGAGCTTCATGGCTTCGTAGTCTTGGGATGCAGGATCTTCCGCCAACGGCCAACGGCGGGTGACTTTGGTGCTAGTCCTGCCGGCCAGTGTCCGACCGGCCCATCCGAGCCTTTGCACCAAAAGCGAATGGGGATATGCTACGCGCTGCTCTCGCAAGAGAGAAGTCCCCCGGAAGAGAGAAAGGCTTTATGAAGCCGGCCCCTGCGAAGAAACCCCGTATCCGCATCGCTGTCCTGGAAAGCGACCCCCTGCGCTTTGTCGGGTTCCGCACGCTGTTCGAGTCGGAGCCGGACCTGGAGCCGATCGCCGCCTCGCTCTCCGACCTCGCCAACCAGAAAGACGTGGAGCTGGTGCTGCTCGGCAGCCGCAACGGCCAGAACCTGTTCGACGTGATGGCCGGCTTGAAGGCGGCGCGGCCTGACCTGCGCATCATCGTGACCGGCTCGGGCGCCGACGACGAGACCATCCTGAAAGCCGTGGCCGCGGGCGCCAAGGGCTACGTGGAGGAAGGCGCCAGCCCGGCGGAGTTCATCATGGCCATCCGCATCGTGCACCAGGGCTCGGTGTGGGCGCCGCGCCGCGTGCTCTCGATGTTCATCGAACGCGTGAGCTCGTCGCCGGGACGCATCTTCCCGGCGGGGCGCGTCACGTTCACCGACCGCGAGAAAGAAGTGCTCGAGCTGCTGGTCGCGGGGCGCTCCAACAAGGAGATCGGCGCCGCGCTGGGCATCGAGGAGCGCACGGTGAAGGCGCACGTCGCCAAGCTGATGCGCAAAGTGGGCGTCCAGAACCGCATCGCGCTCTCCGTCCACGCCATCACCCACTCGCTCGTCACGGCGAAGTAGGGGATCGACCTCGGAACTTGCACGCGCCGGCGACTCGCCGGCGCGTTTTTCTGATGGCGGTAACGTTACTTCGGGACATGTACCTGGCCGCGTGCCGGGTCATGTCTTTTGTGACGTTGTCGAGCTGCCGGGGCAGGAGCATACTGCGCTCACCTACCACAGAACCTGGGAGACAGGGGCTGGGACAGCACGAGGGTCGCTGCTTCCGGCCCCTTTCAATTTTTGCCGTGCTGCCAGTCCTCCAGTATCCTTCCCGCGTGCGACGGAGCCTTTCCTCCAGTGGCTTGCTGGCGAGCAGCCTCGTGCTACTCGGTGCCATGCAGTTGATACTGTTCGGCGCACTCTTCGCCTCCCCTCCCAAGGAACACTCTGACGAGTACGAAGCCGCACTCGAAGCAGTGCGTCAGAACCCAACAGGTCGGAACTATGAACAGCTTGGGAGGTTGGTTCAAGAAGAGGAGAAGCGGCCGGCATGGAGAGACCTCGGCGCCCTGCAGTATTACGCGGAAGTCGTGTTCGCGAGTGTTGTGAACCTTATTCCTGCTTCGCCGAACCCTCATCCGATTGTCGCTTGGTCGCGATCCAATACGCATCACGAAGGTCGCGCGTGGTTCT
>DATIBR010000115.1 GCA_035457425.1 Terriglobales bacterium | reverse complement strand
ATGCCACCCAGGGGGCCGCTTCCTGGGCCGCCGGCCACCAGAAGAACGTCGCCATCGCGGTCGGCGCAGTCGTCCTGCTCGCTGCTGTCCTGGCAGGAGGATGGTACTACTTTGACCGCCAGAACGAGCAGGCCAGCCTCGCCTTGGGCAAGGCGGTCCGCACCTTCCAGAGCCAACTGCGCGCCCCCGGCTCCCCGGAACGGCCTCGCATCCTGACCTTCGAGTCGGCTGAGGCGCGCGGCAAGCAGGCACAGAAGGAGTTCCTGGAAGTCGCCGAGCGGTACCCGCACACGCGCACTGCCGAAGTCGCTCGCTTCCTGGCCGGAGTCGCCGCCATCGACGCCGGCGACAAGGCCACCGCCGAACGTGAGCTGAAAGCCGCGGCGGATTCGCGCCGTGAAGATTTGGCCGCTCTGGCCAAGATGGCCCTAGCCGCCTTCTACCATTCGGGCGGCCGCGACGCCGACGCGCTCGCCCTCTACGACCAGCTCATCGCCCATCCCACCGCCAGCGTCTCCAAGACAGCTGCTCTGCTTGCGAAGGCAGAGATGCTGGAAGCCAAGCAGCCCGCCGAAGCTGCCAAGGTTTACCAGCAGATCAAGACCGAGGACCCCAACGGGCCCATCGGCCGCCTGGCGCAGGATCGGCTCACCAACCCGAGAAAATAGGGCTTTGCCAGCTGCACCACGATCGGTGCGGCAAACCCTGCGTCGCCCGCGGCATCTTTCCAGACGTTGAGCGAATGCTCGGCGATTTCCAGGAGGGGTTCATGCGCAGCTTTCTTGTCGGACTAGGGATCGGCATCGGTTTGGGTGTCCTGTTCGCGCCCATGAGTGGCGAGGAAACCCGCAGCAATATCCGCGAACGGGCCAATGACCTTGCGGATCAGGCTCGCGACACGTACGAACAGGGCCGCGAGCGCGTCCGCACGGGCGTCGCTTCCATCCGTGACATGGCGCAGCGCGCCACCGGCACCACCGGAGCGCCTGCTTTTACCGGCGAAGCCGGCGAAAACAACGTCTGATCGACCCCTTGCGAAGGGGTTTACCACGGAGCGCCGGGCCTGCCAGGCCCGGCGCTCTTTTTCTTTGACAGCCCTCGACGGCCACATGCTATAGTCCCATGCATTGGCACTCGGCTTTTAAAGGCTTGTGCCATCCTCCCCAGGAAACGTACCCTCCCTCCGCTTTGCCAATTTGGAATTGTGTCTGAGCCCTAGATTGGGGGAGAGGCAGAGGAATGCGTAAGCAAGACGGATTTTCGCTCATCGAACTGTTGATCGTCGTTGCGATCATTCTCGTGATCGCGGCCATCGCCATCCCGAACCTGCTGATGGCGCGCAAGGCCGCCAACGAGAGTTCGGCGGTGGCTTCGCTGCGCACCATCAACACCGGCGAGACCAGCATGATGATCACCCGCGGCGTTTTCACCTGCACCCTCATGGACCTGGGCCCTGCCGCCAACGGCGGCATGGGGTACGTGGACGAAGGCGTCTCGCGCGCCCAGGGCGCCCCGCCTTGCAACAACCCGAAGAGCGGCTACTGCTTCACCCCAGCGGTCTTTGCCAATACCTGCCAGCCCGACCCCAAGCCCGTGCCCGCGCCCCCGGCCGCTCCCATGCGCAACTACAGCTGGGGCGCCGATCCCAGCGCTCCCGGCGTCACCGGCATCAATGC
This sequence comes from Terriglobales bacterium, assembly GCA_035457425.1. Lineage (NCBI taxonomy): Bacteria > Pseudomonadati > Acidobacteriota > Terriglobia > Terriglobales > Terriglobales bacterium. The sequence continues at coordinate 11,645 of DATIBR010000115.1, read as the reverse complement.
CTGGTGCACCAATGAGTCCATGACCATCTACCGGGACGCCACCGTGACGACGACCACCAACGGCAGCAGCGCGGTTTGCGCCAGCGCCAACCCGCCCGTTCCCATCATGTAGGGCGCTGCGCTCCGCGGCTCTTCTACCGGCGGTGTCGCGTTGACACCCCCGCCCGAAAGCCGCTATTCTTTTTCTTTGCCCCTTGAAGCGCCTGGGTTGTAGTGTGCTCCCGGAACCGGGCGGCCCGCGCGGGAAGTCCCTGTTGTTATGTTCATCCGTGTCCGAGACTTAGAGGCCGAGGCTCTTTCGTTCGATCGGGAGTTTCGTCCCGGGACCATCGACTTGGGCGCGGAAATGCGCGCGCTTGGTCCGCTGCGGGTCACGGGCCGCGCCGATCTGATCGAGGAGCGCACCCACGGGGTCAAGGAAACGATCAAGGACATCCGCGTGACCGGTCATTTCTCCGGCACGGTGCAGATCCAGTGCGCTCGCTGCCTGGAAAACATGACGCGAGACCTGGCGGCCGAGTTCGACCTGCTCTATCGCCCGCTGGCCGCGGTCGAGCGCGATGATCAGCTCGCCATCTCGGAGGCCGACACCGAGGTCGGGTTCTACAAGGGCGAGGGTTTGCAACTCGAGGACGTGCTGCGGGAGCAGCTGCTCCTCGCGGTTCCGGTCAAGGCAGTATGCCGGGAAGAGTGCCGCGGTCTCTGCCCGCAGTGCGGGCAGAACCTGAATGAAGGCAAGTGCGCCTGCGGCCCGGCGCCTTCCGACCCGCGCTGGAACGCGTTGCGCGAATTGCGCGGGAAATAGTCTCATACTTTCTGCCGGGCTGACCGGCGACAGAGGTCTTTATGGCGAATCCGAAACGGCGACACTCCAAGGCGCGCACCTCCCGGCGCCGGGCTCACGACTTCCTCACGGCGCGCTCGCTCTCCGAGTGCCCCAACTGCCACGAGCGCAAGCTCCCGCATCGCGCTTGCCCCAAGTGCGGCCACTACAAAGGCCGCGAAGTGTTCGAAGTCGAGACCAAGTAAGCTTCGCGGAACGCGTTGCCGACCGTCATCAGTCTCGATGCCATGGGCTCGGACCGGGCGCCTAAGCCGGAAGTCGAGGGCGCTATTCTGGCCGCCCGGCACTTTGGCCTGCACGTCATCCTGGTGGGCCGCGAAGACGTGCTGCGCGCCGAACTGGCGCACCACCCGTCCGCCGCCGACCTTCCCATCACCATCGCGCACGCCACCGAAGTCATCGGCATGCACGAGAAGGCGGCGACCGCGGTCCGCTCCAAGCGCGACTCCACCATGCGCGTCGGCTTGCGCCTGGTGCGCGAGGGCACGGCCGCCGGCTTCGTCACCGCCGGCAACACCGGCGCCGCCATGGCGACCGCCAAGATGGTCCTCGGCGCCCTTCCCAAGGTCGACCGTCCCGGCCTCGCCGCCGTCTTCCCGACCGCCGTCCACGGCAAGGCCTGCATCCTCATCGACGTCGGCGCGAACGTCGACTCCAAAGCGCACAACCTCGAGCAGTTCGCCATCATGGGCGAGATCTATTACCGCACGATCTTCGCCACCCCGCGCCCCTCGGTCGGCCTGCTCTCCATCGGTGAGGAAGAATCCAAGGGCAACGAGCTCACGCGCGAGGCGTATCCGCTGCTCAAGGCGCTGCCGCTCAATTTCGTCGGCAACGTGGAAGGCCGCGACCTCTACAACGGCAAGGTCGACGTTATCGTCTGCGATGGCTTCGTCGGCAACGTCGCGCTGAAGATCTCCGAAGGCATGGTCGAGACGGTCCGCCACCTGCTCAAGCAGTCGCTCAACGCCACGCTCAGCTCCCAGGTCGGCGCGCTGCTCTCCCGCCGCGCCTTCGCCGACTTCAAGAAGCGGCTGGACTACTCGGAGTACGGCGGCGCTCCGCTGCTCGGCGTAAAAGGCGTGTGCATCATCACCCACGGCTCCTCGAACTCCAACGCCATCAAGAACGCCCTCCGCGTCGCGGCCGAATTCGCCACTGGCGGCACCAACCAGGCCATCGAGAAGGAGCTCGCCGCGCTCCATGCCCGCCACACCGAGCCGGTGCAGACATGAGCCACCAGCACACCACCGCATTCCTCTTCCCGGGCCAGGGCTCCCAATCCGTCGGGATGGGCCGTGAGCTCGCCGCCATGTACCCGGTCGCGCAGGAGACCTTCGACGAGGCCGACGCCGCGCTCGGTTACAAGCTTTCCCAGCTCTGCTTCGAAGGTCCGGAAGACAAGCTCAAGCTCACCGAGGTCACGCAGCCTGCCATCCTCACCGTTTCGGTCGCCGCTTATCGTGTGCTGCGCGAGAAGGGTATCGAGCCGCTGTACGTCGCCGGACACTCGCTCGGCGAATACTCCGCGCACGTCGCGGCCGGCACGCTGACCTTCTCCGACGCGGTGCGCATCGTCCGCAACCGCGGCCGGTACATGCAGGACGCCGTGCCCGTCGGGCAGGGCGCGATGGCTGCCATCCTCGCGCTGTCGCTCGCGGAGGTCGAGAAGGTCTGCGCCGAAGCCGCGCAGGGCGAAGTCGTCTCGCCCGCCAACATCAACTCGCCGGGCCAGATCGTCATCTCCGGCGCCAAGGGTGCGGTCGAGCGCGCGGCCGAGCTGGCCAAGCAGCGCGGCGCCAAGCGTGCCGTCATGCTTCCCGTGAGCGCCCCGTTCCACTGCGCGCTGATGCAGCCCGCGCAGGACCGCCTCGCCGCCGACCTGAAAGCGGCCACCTTCCATCCGATGAATCACCCGCTCGTCACCAACGTCGATGCCGAGCTCACGACCTCGCCCGAGAAGGCGCGTGACGCGCTCACCCGCCAGGTCACCGGCGCTGTCCGCTGGACCGACAGCATGAACGCTCTCACCGCGAAGGGCGTCGACACATTCGTGGAAGTCGGGCCGGGCTCCGTGCTGTGCGGATTGATGCGACAGATCGACCGCTCCAGGACCTGCCTGAACGCGGAGAATGAGACGTCATTGCAGAAGGTCGTGAATCACTTCGAAGGCGCTTCGCTGGCGCAGCGCTAGCGCGCGAACAAGCTTCCGCACTGCAGCTGCAGATGGCTTGGGGCCACTCCCAGCGTGCGGTCCTTCTTCTCCACCCAGATGTACGCCGGCTCCGGCCGCCCATTCACCGTGACGCGCACGATCACACCCGTGCCCGTCCGCGCCGCGCAGTCCACGTGGTGGCTCCGGATCACGCCCCAGTCCCCACTCGGGCCCCAGTCCAGATAGAACTGGCCGTAGGGATACTGCGCGTACTTCTGCGGGTGCGACTTCCACTCCGGATCGGCGGTGAAGATGGCGAACGCGCGCTCGTAATCCTTCTGCTCCAGTTGGACGAAGAACTGATCCACCGTGCGCTCGTACGTCCAGTTACGCAGGAACCACGCCGCCGCCAGCAGGACGATCACGATCGTGATCCCTGCCCACACCAGCAGGATGCGGCGCTTGGCGCGCTTCTCGTCGTATTCCGGAGCGTTCAGTAGCGACATGGTCAGAGCGTCCGCTTGAACAGCAGCACCACGCCGGTCAGCGTGATGGCCGTGAACACCGAAAGATACAATATGTCGCCCCAGATTGCAGCCAGCCCGGCCTCTTTCAGCAGCAGCGCCTTGAAGGCGTGCACCGCGTACGTGAACGGGTCGAGCCACGCGATCACCTTCAGCCAGCCGGGAAATGCCTTGATCGGATAGATGGCGCCCGAGGGAAAGAACAGCAGCGTGTTCAAGATGCCGAAGATGGCGCGCGGCACCAGCGGGTCGTCCACCCTCACCATGATGAGGAACATCATGCTCACGAACGCCAGCGAGGTGAGCACGATCATCAGCATCAGCAGCAGGAGCGTCACCGGGTGGAACGTCGCTCCCACCCCCGAGATCAGCGACCCGATGATGGTGAGCACGACGCCCGCGCCCACCGCCTTCAGCGTGCCCGCCACCGTCAGCCCGAACACCAGCTCCAGCTTGGTGATGGGCGTGACGAGAAATCCTTCGTGGATGCCGCGCGCCTTGTCGTCGATGTACAGCATGCCGCCGCCGATCATCACGCTCACGAACATCGCCAGCGCGATCGACCCCGGCAACAGGTACTTCATGTACTCGATGTAGGGATACAGCTCCACGATCTCGAGCGCGGTCTTCTGCAGCAGCCGCGGCTCGACGTCCGGCTCATTGATCGCCTGCGTCAGCTGCGCGAGCTTCTCGGTGAGCGTCGACGTCATGAAGTTGTCGGTGTTGTCCACGATGAGCGCGATGCGCGGCCGGTTCTTCTCGTACACCCGCTGCGAGTACTGCGGCGGGATCACCACCGCGCCGTCCAGCTTGCCGTTCCGCACGTCCTCCATCGCCTGCTTATCGCTGGTGTAGAGCTCCGGCGTCACCGTCTTGGCAGTGGAGCGGATGGCATCGAACGCCTGCCGGATCTTCAGCGCCTGCGGCCCGCCGTCCTGGTCCACGATGGCCACGTGGGCGTCCTGGATCTTCCCCCCGAACGCGTTCCCCAGCACGATGAGCTGCACCAGCGGGAACACCATCGACGCCATCATCAGCGCCGGCGAGCGGAAGAACCGCCGCAGCTCGCGCTCCACGATGGCCATCATCCGCATCGCGCTACCTCATCTCCCCGCCGAACAGCATGCCGGTGTAAGCGTGCGCCTTCACCGTCTCGTCGCGCAGGCCGCGGCCGGTGTAGTGCACGAAGACGTCGTCGAGCGTCGTGTTCTGCACCGAGAGCGACTTGATCTTCACCTGCTCCGCTACCGCCATGGACACCAGTTCCGTCGTCGTCAGCGAGCCTTCGTCCGAGAGGATGCGGTACATGTTGTTACCTTCCGGTTGCAGCGACCGCACGTCGCTCAGCTTCTTCAGCCGCTCCTCGAACCCCGCCGGCACCTCGGCGAACTGCACCTCGATCACGTTCGACCCCGGCACGCTCGCCTTGAGCTTGGGCGGCGTGTCCAGCGCCACCAGGTGCCCGTGGTCCACGATCGCGATGCGGTCGCACAGCCGGTCCGCCTCGTCCATGTAGTGCGTCGTGATCAGCACCGTCAGCCCGCGCTTCTGCTTGATGTCCATCAGCATCTCCCACACGTTCACGCGCGAGACGGGATCGAGCCCGGTCGTGGGCTCGTCGAGGAAGAAGATCTTCGGCTGGTGCACCAGCCCGCGCGCGATCTCCAGCCGCCTCCGCATGCCGCCGGAGAGCGTCTTGGTCTGCGCGTCGCGCCACTTCGTCAGGTCCACCAGCTCCAGCAGCTCCGCGATCGAGCGCTCTCGCTCCGCCGTCGGCACGCCGTAGAGCTTCGCGTAGATCCCGAGGTTCTCGCCCACCGTCAGGTCCAGGTCGCTGGTCATCGCCTGCGGGATCACGCCCATCAGCCGCCGCGCCTCGTCCGGCTGCTTCTGCACGTCGTGGCCGCCGATGCGCGCCGTCCCGCTGGTGATCTCGATCAGCGTCGTCATCATGCGGATCAGGGTGGACTTGCCCGCGCCGTTCGGCCCCAGCAGCCCGAAGATCTCGCCCTCGCGCACGTCGAACGACACGTCGTCGACCGCGGTGAACTCACCGTACTTCTTGGTGATGTGCTCCACTTCGATCGTCTTCGGCCGCTCCGCGTACTGCTCGTACGCGCCCGCGCCATTCTTGAGGACGGTGTTCACTTCGCTTCCAGCTTGGCCTTCGGCACCAGCACCTCCGCCGTCATGCCCGGCGTATACCGGCCGGCGGGGTTGTCGATCAGCAGCTTCAGACCGATCGCCTTGATGTCGCGCTTCGAGCGGCTCACGTCGCGCTGCGTCGCGAAGTCCGCCTCCGCCTGTTTCAGGATGACTTTTCCCGGGATCTCGGCGCCGGAAGGCAGCCGCACCGTCAGCGTGTCGCCGATCTGGATGCGGTCGGCATAGGTCTCCGGGATCGCCGCGCGCACCCACGTCTGCGTGTAATCCACGATCGTCACGATGGGCGCGCCCGCCATCACCACCTCGCCCTGCCGCGCCACCCGCACCGAGACCGTGCCCGTGACCGGCGAAACCACCTTTGTGTAGCCCAGCCGCGTCTCCGCCTCGCTCGCCTGCGCGCGCGTCGCCGCCACCGTGCTCTGGGCCGCCTGCGACTGGTGCGTCTGCGCCACCGCCGTCTTCACCGCCGCGTCGGCCGCGCGCACCCCATCCTGCGCCGCGCTCACCCGCGCCTGCGCCGCCTTCATCTCCGCTTCCGACTGGTCCTTCTGCTGCTGCGACGCCACGCCTTCCTTCGCCAGCGCCACGATCCGCACGTTGTCCGTGCGCACCCGCTCCAGTTGCGCCTCCGCCTCCGCCAGGTCCGACCGCGCCGCCTGCGCCCTCGCCTGCGCGTTCACCACGTCGCTGGAGGTGGTGCCGCGCGTCAGCTGCTCGGTCGCCCGCGTCTCCGCCACCCTTGCCGTAGCCGCCTGCACCTGGGCGCTCAACTCCGCTGTGTCCAGCTCCGCGACCAGGTCCCCCGCCTTCACCGCGCTGCCCTCGTCCACCGCCAGCCGCTCGATCCGGCCGGGGATCTTCGCGCTCACCACCACCTGGTTCGCGTCCACCGTGCCGATCAGCACCAGGTCGCTCGAGTGCGGCACGAAGAACCAGTAGTACAGCGCCGCCAGCACTAGCACGACGCCCAGGACCATTCCCAACTTGTTGCGTGCGCTCACCGCTTCTTGCCTTTCTCTGGGGATTTCGGGGCCCGCGCCTCGGCCGGGGGCTCGCAGGCCAGCGCGGCATTCAGGACGTCGAGCACCGCTGCCCGCCGCGCCGCGATGCGCTCCGCCGCCAGCGGGTCCGCGTCCATCATCGTGCGCAGGAAGTTCACGCTCGCGAAGTAGAAGACGTTCATCGCGACCATCGAGAAGATGAAGTTCTGCGGATCGACCGACCGCACCTCGCCGCGCGCGATGCCTTCGCGGAACGTCTCCACCAGCCGCCGCTGCAGCGGCCGGAAGTACTGCGTCACGATGCGCTCGATGTGCGGCGAGATCTGCCGCCCGCCCCGGATCATCTCCCCCAGGAACACCTTGGGATAGATCGGAGACTCTGCGATGTAGTCGAAGTGCGCCGCCGCGTACGCCAGGATCTTCTCTCGCGGCGGCAGCTCCTGGTCGAGCACGCTCGTCACGCGCGCCACCAGCCCGCGGAACACGTGGTCGAGCACCGCCCCGTACAGCGCCTCTTTGTCCTGGTAGTAGTAGTAGAGCAGCGCCTTGTTCACGCCGGCCGCGCGCGCGATCGCGTCGGTGCGCGCCCCCGCCACTCCCTCGGTGGCGAATTCGTGCAGCGCCGCCTTCAGGATGGCGTCGCGCGTGGCCTCCGGGTTCCCCCGCGGCCCGGGCTTCGACGATCTCGGTTTGGAAGTCTTGCCCATGGGATGCCGGAGCAGCTCGCGTTAATTAACCGGTTAGTTAGATTAATCGCGCGCGCGCCAGGCTGCAAGTCTTTTGTGGGATCCAGGGCCGGGCAGCGCCTGGGTGAGCCCGGAGCGAGCGCTGGTCCGCGCGAGCGCAGGGCGAGGGACGACGCAGCCGAACTGCGCGGGGACCGCGAGGCGAGTCGCGTTGCGGCGACCCTCGAAATCAATCAGTGCGCTTCGCCGTCGCCCGGGTTCTCGTCCGGCGTGTCGACCTTCTGCGCCACCACGTTCTGTCGCTGCGGCGAGGGCGCCGGCGGCAGGAAGTCTTCCCCTTCGTGCCCGCGGAGGGCCACCTTCATGAACTCGATCCACATCGGCAGCGCGGCGTGTCCGCCGGTCTCCTGCTTGCCCAGGTTCTTCTTCTCGTCGAACCCCATCCAGATGCCGCAGGTGATCGAGGGCGAGAACCCGATGAACCACGCGTCGGTGAAGTCGTTCGTGGTGCCGGTCTTCCCTCCCAGCGGCGTCTTGAGCGAATTCGCCGCCGCGCCGGTGCCTCGCAGCACCACCTCGCGCAGCATGCTCGTCATGGTGCGCGCCGTCTCCGCGCCGATCACGTCGCGCACTTCGGGATAGTTCTCTTCCAGCACGTGGCCTTCGTAGTCCGTCACGCGCCGGATGTAGCGCGGCGCCACGCGCACGCCGTCGTTGGGGAAGGTGGTGAACGCCGAGGTCTGCTCGATGAGCGTGACCTCCGCCGAACCGAGCGCGACCGGCAGGTACGGCGGGATCTTCGACGTGATCCCGAACCGCTTCGCGTACTCGATCACCGTGTTGATCCCGACCTTCTCCGCCAGCTTCAGCGCCGGGATGTTGCGCGACTGCGCCAGCGCCCGCCGCAGCGTGATGTTCCCCTCGAAGCGATTGTCGTAGTTGTGCGGCGCGTATGGGCCCGACGCCGTGCTGAACACCGTCGGCGCATCCAGGATCACGTCGTCCGGCGTCGCGCCGGCTTCGATCGCCGCGGTGTAGACGAACGGCTTGAACGCCGATCCGACCTGGCGCAGCGCCTGCGTCGCGCGGTTGAACTTCGACTCGTCGAAATCCCTTCCCCCGACCATCGCCTTGATGTCGCCGGTGGCGTTGTCGAGCGCCACCAGTCCGCCCTGCGTCCCCGAATCCTGTTCCAGCGCGACCTTGGCGGTGCCGTCGGGCGCCAGCGACAACACCTTCACGTAGGCGATGTCGCCGGCCGCCAGCGCTTCATTCGGCGCCCGCTTGCCGGTCCACGCTATTTCTTCCTTCCCGATCGCCGCGGTGTAGCGTCCGAACTTCACCGCCGCGCTCGCCGGCCCGGCGTCGAGCACCAGCGCGTGCACGTAGCTCCCCGGCGCGATCGCCTGGATCCAGTCCGGGTGCTCGTATTCCGCGAGCGTCTGGCCTTCTTTCACCACGTTGCGCAGCTTGCCCTTCCAGCCGTGGCGGCGCTCGTAGGCCGCCAGGCCGTCGAGCAAGGCCTTGTTCGCGGCTTCCTGCATCTCCAGGTTGAGCGACGTGTACACGCGCAGCCCGCCCTGGTGCACCTGGTCGGAACCGTATTTCCTCTCCAGGTAGCGGCGGACCTCCTCGGCAAAGTACGGCGCGATCGAGGCCTCCGCCGGCTGCAGGTTCAGCTTCAGCGGCATGTTCTTCGCGCGCGCCGCTTCCTCGGCGGTGATCTTGCCGTCCTCCATCATGCTGTTGATGACCAGGTTCCGGCGCTTCAGCGCGCGCTCCGGACGAGTGATGGGCGAGTAATCCCCCGGCCCTTTCGGCAGCGCCGCCAGCACCGCCGCCTCCTCCAGCGTCAGGTCCTTGGCTTTCTTGCCGAAGTAGTACTGCGCGCCCGCCTCGAAGCCGTAGACGCCGTGGCCGAGGTAGATCTGGTTGGCGTACATCGTGAAGATCTGCGGCTTGGTGAAGCGCCGCTCGATCTGGATGGCCAGCATCAGCTCCTGGATCTTGCGGTGGAAGCTGCGCTCCGACGACAGGAAGAGGTTGCGCGAGAGCTGCATCGTGAGCGTGGAAGCGCCCTGCGCGCGGCTGCGCGATCGCACGTCGTGCCAGAGCGCGCCGAAGACGCGCGAGAAATCCACGCCCCAGTGCGATTCGAACTCCTTGTCTTCCGTGGAGATCACCGCGTCGCGCAGGATGCGCGGAAAATCCTCGTACGAGGCGATCACGCGCCGCTGCAGCGCGAACGACCCGATCACCCGCCCGTGGTCGTCGTACAACTCCGTGATCGCGCTCGGCCGGTAGCGCTCCAGCTCGCTGACCTGCGGCAGGTCCGTGGAGTACACCAGGAACAGCCCGGTCGCGGCGCCGACGGTGACCGCTGCCAGCACCAGCAGGCCGAACACCACGCGCCCAACGTACTTCTTGCCTCCCACCTGGAAGGCCGGCAATTCCGCGATCAGACGATTCATTCCAACGACTTGGAGAGCAGAGCTGGAGCTAACAGTACCATGTGCCGGCGCGCCGCACGCCGCCTAGGTACCAAAAGAAAAATGCGCGGGCGCGCCGCGCATCCTCTCAGTGGAACTACCTAGGCTTTCTGCTGTTTCAGGACCTCGACCGCCCGCTTCAGCTGCTCATCCTCCTGCGGAGGCTTCGCGGCCTGCGGGGGAGGCGCCGTGCTGCTGTCCTCGTCGAGCGCGTCCAGCGCATCTTCCTTGTCGGCCACCAGGATGTTCGGCGTGACCGCTGCGTCCTGGATCGCCTTCCCGCTCGGCGTGTAGTACTTCGCGACGCTCAGGATCAGCGCCGAGCCGTCCTGCACCTCGATGATCTTCTGGATCGACCCGACGCCGAAGGTCTTGTCGCCGACCACGTCGCCGCGCGCGTTCTCCAGGATGGAGGCGGCCACGATCTCCGCCGGGCCCGCCGTTCCGCGGTTCACCAGCACCACCAGCGGCAGCTTCGTCATCGCCTTCGCCGGGTCCGCCGTGAACGTCTCGCGCGGATACTTCTGCCCCTGCACGTACGCGATCGTCCCGTGGTCGAGGAACAGGTTCGCGACCGCGACGCCTTCCGACTGCTCGCCCTCGGCGGAATTCCGCAGGTCGAGGATCAGCTTCTTCGCCCCGCCATGCTGCAGCCGCTTGATGTCGCCGGCGATCTCCTGCGCCTTCCCTTTGGTCAGCGCCTCCGCCTTGATGTACCCGATGCCGTCGTCGAGCATCTTCTCGCTCACCGGCGGCGGGTTCACGATGTCGCGCGTGACCACGATCTTGCTCGGCTCCGCCCGCCGCGCCCGCACGATGGAGAGCGCCACGTTCGAGCCCTGCTGCCCGCTCAACAGCGTCCGCAGCTCCGCCAGCGACATCTCGCGCGTCGACCGCCCGTCGATCGCCTCGATGATGTCCCCGGCTTCCACGCCGGCCTTCGCCGCCGGCCCGTTCGGCAGCACCGAGATGATCGCGCCATACCCGAAGCGCTTCGAGACGGCCGCGCCGATGCCGGCCTTGCCATCGTTCTTGTGTTCCTTGAACTGCTTGTACTCGGTCGGATTCAGGTAGCTGGAGTTGGCGTCGAGCGCTTCGAGCAGGCCGTGCAGCGCGCCGTCGGTGACCTGCGCCACGTTCGGCTCCTCCACGTACTCGCTGCGCACGCGCGACAGCACTTCGCTGTACACGCCCAACTGCCGGTACGCGCCTTCATTGCTCGCCGCCCGCACTCCCAGCCCGCCGGCGACCACGAAGATCACCACCAGCGCCGAAAGCCCTAACAGGACCGCCTTGATCGATTTCGCCATGGATATTCCGAAGACTTCTTTCCGAGGGGATTACCGCCGATTATACCTTCGTTTAGATGCGGCAGCTCGGGATTGGATAGCGTCCTAAGGTCCTAGCGGTAGAGGCGTTGCTGGACGGCGTAGATGAGCTGGCCGGCGGCCTTGGAGGAGATGCGGCCGGCGGCGAGCGAGAGGGTGGTCCAGTGGAGCATCTTCATGGGATCGCGGAAGTCGGGGAGCGGCTCGCCCGCGGCGATGGCGCGCTCGACCAGGCGGCGCTGGCGCCTGGGGTCGTGGAAGTAGCAGAACTTCTGGTGGCGCATGGCGGGCGAGCCGCAACGAGCTCCGTTGGGAAAAGGCCGTCCCTCAAGCGGGACGCCCACCTTATCTAGGCGAGGCGCGGCCCGGTGCCGGTGTCGCCCGCGGCTTCGGCGGAGTGGTGGCGGACGTCGGCGCCCTTGATCCAGAAGATGACGTCTTCGGCGATGTTG
>DATIBR010000114.1 GCA_035457425.1 Terriglobales bacterium | reverse complement strand
GCAGGAGATCCTCGTCACCTCGTCGCGCCGCTGGGTGCTGATGCACGAGCTGCGCGGCGCGCACGAGCCGTCGTTCGATGAGCAGGTGAAGCGCGTCTCGCCCTGCGACCTCTTGCTGGTCGAGGGCTTCAAGCACGCCCCGATTCCCAAGCTCGAGGTGTGGCGCAAGGAGACCGGCGAGGCGCTGCTGCACCCGAACGACCCGCACATCGTTGCGGTAGCCAGCGACGCGAAGATCGAGACAAAATTGCCGCTTCTCGATCTCAACGATATTGAGGGAATCGCGCGCTTCGTGCTTGCCCATCTTCGTTTGTCATGAATCAAAACCTCCTTTCCGTCGACGAAGCGCTCGCGCGGCTGCTCGCCGAGGCGAAGCCGGTCGGCGAAATCGAAGAGGTGCCGACGCTCGAGGCAACCAACCGCATCCTCGCGCGCGCGCAGCGCTCCACCATGGACGTGCCGCCGATGGACAACAGCGCGATGGACGGGTTTGCCGTTCGAGTTGCCGACGGTTCGCGTCTCACCGTAAAGCAAAAAATCATGGCCGGCTCGGTCGGCAAGCCGCTCGAGCCGGGCAGCGCGGCGCGCATCTTCACCGGCGCGCCGATCCCCCCGGGGGCCGACGCCGTGGTCATGCAGGAGCACACCAGCGCCGAAGGCGACCAGGTTTTTATTAACAACAAACCCAAGCCCGGGGAATGGATCCGCCGCACCGGCAGCGACGTGAAGAAGGGCGGGGAGATCCTGCCGGCGGGCAAGCGCTTGCTGCCGCAGGACACGGGCCTCGCCGCGTCGGTGGGCATCAAGAGCCTCCCGGTGTTCAGAAAAGTCCGGCTGGGATTGTTCTTTACCGGCGATGAGCTCGTGATGCCGGGCGAGCCGCTCGCGCCCGGGCGCATCTACAACTCGAACCGCTTCACGCTGCGCGGGCTGGGCGAAGTGTTCGGCTGCGAGGTGCACGACTACGGCATCGTCCCGGATACGCTGGAAGCGACGCGCGAGGCGCTGCGGCGCGCGGCGGCCGAATGCGACCTGATCGTGACCTCGGGCGGCGTTTCGGTGGGCGAGGCGGACTACGTGAAGCCGGCGGTCGAGGCGGAGGGCAAGCTGCTGATGTGGCGCATCGCCATGAAGCCGGGGCGCCCCCTGGCCTTTGGTTCCATCAAGAATTCCTTCTTCATCGGCCTGCCCGGGAATCCAGTCTCGAGCTTCGTGACTTTTCTCATCTTCGTGCGGCCATTCCTCCTGCGCACCCAGGGCTTGAAGGAAGTGACTCCGAGAAACCTCACGGCCAGGGCGGACTTCGACTGGACCGAGCCCGACGCGCGGCGCGAGTTCCTGCGCGTAAAATGGAACGGCGCGGGCGGGCTCGATCTGTATCCGACCCAGGATTCCGCGGTGCTCACTTCCACCGCGTGGGCCGACGGGCTGGTCGACAATCCCGCCGGCAAGGCGATCCGCAAGGGCGAGCTGGTGCGCTTCCTGCCTTACTCGGAGCTCTATAGGTGAAACTCGGGTGAAAGTGAAAGTCCTCCTGTTCGCGAACCTGCGCGAGCGCATCGGCACCGCGGCCGAGGTGGTCGAGATCCCCGATTCGGCGAGCACGGTGGCCGGGCTGCGCATGCACCTCATGCGCCGCGGCGGCGCGTGGCAGGAAGCGCTCGCCGACATGAAGGTGGTGCGCGTGGCGGTCAACCAGGACATGGCGGGCGCCAACGCGCCGCTCAACCCGGGCGACGAGGTCGCTTTTTTCCCACCCGTGACGGGCGGCTGACATGAAGGTATCGGTGCAAGCCGAGGATTTCGACCTTTCGACCGAGGTGATCGAAATCTCGATGAATACGCGCACCGGCGCGGTGGCGAGCTTCGTCGGCGTGGTGCGCGACGTGGCGATGACGCTCGAGCACTACCCGGGCATGACCGAGAACGCGATCAAGAAGATCGTCGAGGAGGCGCGCTCGCGCTGGCAGGTTCTCGACCTCGTGGTGATCCACCGCTACGGCGAGCTGCAGCCCGGCGACCAGATCGTCCTGGTGGCGATCGCGAGCTCGCACCGCGGCGACGCGTTCGCGGCCTGCCAGTTCATCATGGATTACCTGAAGACCCAGGCGCCGTTCTGGAAGAAGGAGCACCATCCGGAGGGCGCGCGCTGGGTGAACGCCCTCGAGTCCGACGACGAGGCCGCCGCGCGCTGGCGCAAGCTGAACCAGCCGCAGCGCCTCCTGAAGAGCTGATCGTTAATGTTGCCGTAAGCTGCGTAGCGTAGGTTGCCGCCGGCATGCGCATTCCCCGCCGTTTTCTCCCTGCGCTGGTCGCCGCGGCGTGCTTCGTCGCGATTTCCACGCTGTCGCGCGCGCTGCTCGCGCTGCGCCCGGATGTCGTCCTGCCGGGCGGGATCGCCGACTGGAGCCGCGTGTTCCTCTACGGCCTCGCCTTCGACCTGGTCGCGGCCTGCTACGTCACCGCGCCGCTCGTGCTCTGGCTGGCGCTCGTGCCCAACCGCGTGGCGCGCAGCTGGCCGCATCGGCTGCTCGCGTTCTCGGCCCTGGCCGCCGTCATCTTCGCCACTCTGCTCCTCGCCGTGTCCGAGTGGCTGTTCTGGGACGAATTCGGCTCGCGCTTCAATTTCATCGCAGTCGATTACCTGCTCTATACGCACGAGGTGCTGGGCAATATCTGGCAGAGCTACCCGGTCGGCAAGGTGCTGACCGGCCTGGGCGCGCTCGCCCTCGGTGGCGCATTCCTCATGCGCAAGACCGTCTGGGCCGCGGGCGGTGCGCCGCTCTCGTGGCGCGCCGCCGGCGTCGCGGTCGTGGCGCTGGCCGCGGGCTGCGCCGGCACGCTGCGCTGGGTCAACAGCGACGAAAAGAATTTCTCCGCGTACGACGCCGCCAATGACCTGGCCGGCAACGGCCTCTACGAGTTCTTCGCCGCCAACTATCGCAACGAGCTCGACTACGAGCGGCATTACGCGACGATCCCGCAAAGGGAGGCGCTTGAGCTGGTGCGCGCCGCGCTCGGCGCGACCGGCGAGGGCAGCGAGCGGCACGTCCGGTCGCCGCGCCCCGAGCGGCACCTGAACGTGGTGCTGGTCAGCGTGGAGAGCCTCGGCGCCGAGTTCCTCGGCAGCTACGGCAACCGCGGCGGGCTCACGCCGAACCTCGACCGGCTGGCGCGCGAGAGCCTGTGGTTCTCGCAGGTCTACGCCACCGGCAATCGCACCGTGCGCGGGCTCGAGGCGCTGTCGCTCGCGCTGCCGCCCACCCCCGGCCAGTCGATCGTGCGCCGGCCGCACAACGACATGCTGTTTTCCTTCGGCAGCGTGCTGGAGGACAAGGGCTACGCGGTGCTCTTCGCCTACGGCGGCTACGGCTATTTCGACAACATGAACGCGTTCTTCGACGCGAACGACTACCGCTCGGTGGACCGGCGCGCCATTCCGTCCTCGCGCGTCACCCATGAAACCGTGTGGGGCGTGGCGGACGAGAACCTGTTCGACCAGGTGCTGGAGGAGATCGACCGCGAGCACGCCGCCCGATCGCAGCGCCCGTTCTTCGTGCATGTGATGACCACCAGCAACCACCGCCCGTATACCTACCCGGCGGGCCGCATCGACATTCCGCCGGGCACCGGCCGCGACGGCGCGGTGAAGTACACCGACTACGCGATCGGCCGCTTCCTCGACAAGGCGCGCGCCAAGCCCTGGTTCGACGACACGCTGTTCGTGATCACCGCCGACCACGGCGCCAACGCGCGCGGCACGGCGCGCATCCCGGTCGACAAGTACCTGATCCCGCTGTTCGTCTACGCGCCGAAGCACGTCGAGCCGCGCCGCGTCGAGCGGCTGATGTCGCAGATCGACATCCCGCCCACCGTGCTCGGGCTGCTCGACTTCGACTACTACAGCAAGTTCTTCGGCCGCGACGTACTGCGGTCGCCGCCGGAGTCGGACCGCGCGTTCGTCGCCAACTACCAGACCCTCGGCTACCTGGTGCGCGACCGCATGGTGCTGCTGCATCCGCGGCGCAAGACCGAGGTGTTGCGCGTCGACGCGGACAAGAACATCGTCGCGCCGGTGGACGACGCGCGGGCGCTGCGCGAGGCGATCGCCTTTTATTCGGCCGCGTCCTACGTCTTCCACAGCGGCCTGTACCGCGACGAGGAGCAGACGCCCCCCGAGCAGCGCGCCGCGCTGGCGCGCTAGTGCGCGGGCGCGACCGCGGCTAGGCCGCGGCGCAGCTCGTCGAGCTCGGCCTCGACCAGCGTCTCCTTCTCCAGCAGCTTCTTCGCCCAGCGCTCGAGCGTCGTTTTTTCGCGCGCCAGGATGCCCAGCGCCTTCTCGTAGGCCGCCTTCACGATGTCGCGCACCGCGATGTCGATCTCGCGCGCCGTTTCCTCGCTGTATTCCCGGCTCTTCTGCATACCCGGAGTCATCAGGAACCTGCTCTGGTCTTCCTCGTAGGCCACATGGCCGAGGCTCTTCACCATGCCGTAGCGCATCACCATGCTGCGCGCGATGTCGGTCACCTTGGCGAGGTCGTCGGCCGCGCCGGTGGAAAGATGCCCGAACACCACTTCCTCGGCGGCGCGCCCGCCGAGCAGCACCGCCATCTTGTTCTCGAGCTCGGCTCGCGTCATGAGGAAGCGGTCCTCGGTGGGGCGCTGGATGGTGTAGCCGAGCGCGCCCACGCCGCGCGGGATGATCGAGACCTTGTGCACCGGGTCGGTGCCGGGCAGCGCCATCGCCACCATGGCGTGGCCGAGCTCGTGGTGCGCGACCACGCGCCGCTCGGTGGGATTGAGCACGCGGTTCCTCTTCTCCAGGCCGGCGATCAGGCGCTCCACCGCTTCGTTGAAGTCGGCCATGGACACCGCTTCGGCGCCGCGGCGCGTCGCGAGCAGCGCCGCCTCGTTGATCAGGTTGGCGAGGTCGGCGCCGGTGAAGCCGGGTGTCAGCGCGGCGACCTGCTCCAGCGTGACGTCCTGGTCGAGCTTTATTTTCTTCGCGTGGACGGTGAGGATCTGGATGCGGCCGGCCTTGTCGGGCCGGTCGACCAGCACCAGGCGGTCGAAGCGCCCGGCGCGCAGCAGCGCGGGGTCGAGGATCTCGGGCCGCTTGGTGGCGGCGAGCAGCACCAGGCCGGTGGACGGGTCGAAGCCGTCGAGCTCGACCAGCAGCTGGTTGAGCGTCTGCTCCTTCTCGTCGTGGCCGCCGAAGCCGCCCGCGCCGCGCGCGCGGCCGAGCGCGTCGAGCTCGTCGATGAAGATGATCGCGGGCGCTTTCTGGCGCGCCTGCTCGAAGAGGTCGCGCACGCGCGCGGCGCCCACGCCGACGAACATCTCGACGAACTCGGAGCCGGAGAGGAAGAAGAACGGCACGTCCGCCTCGCCCGCCACCGCGCGGGCCAGCAGGGTCTTGCCGGTGCCGGGCGGCCCCACCAGCAGCACGCCCTTGGGGATGCGTCCCCCGAGACGCTGGTACTTCTTGGGATTCTTCAGGAAGTCGACGACCTCCATCAGCTCGGCCTTGGCTTCCTCCACGCCCGCCACGTCAGCGAACGTGGTCTTGAGCTCCTTGCGGTCGTAGATCTTGGCCTTGGACCGGCCGAAAGACAGGGCCTGGGTGGGCCCGCCTCCCATCCGGCGCATCAGGAAGACCCAGAGTGCGGCCATGAGGACCAGGGGAACCACCCACGAGATCAGGTCGCGCCAGAAGGTGGACTCGATGCGTCCCGAGAACTCCACCTGCGCGGCCTCCAGCTCGCGCACCACCTGGTAGTCGTCCGTGGCCGGGATGCGGGCCGTGGTGAACACGGTGGGGCCCTGCTGGGCCCCGAGGAGCTGGCGCAGCTTGTCCCCCGGACCGGGCGGCGGGGCGGGCAGGGCGCCGGGCTTCAGGACGCCCTGGATCTCCCGCTCTCCCAGGGAGACCCGGAGGACCTTGCCCTCGCGGACGAGGGAGAGGAACTGGCTCATCGGGATATCCACCGTCACCGGCGCGCGCAGCCAGCTCTGCACCGCGAAGACCACCATCAGCGCGATGAACAGATAGACCAGGGAAAACTGGGTCTTCTGACGATTTGGCAGCTTCATGGTGTGGTTTTGATGCTAGCGGAACCCCCTGGGGGTGTCAAACAGACGCCCCCGGCCGGGGGAAACTCGGGTCTCACCGACTTCCGCGGAGAAGCGGATCGGGGCGGCAAGCCTCAGCGGGCTACTGGCACCGGACCCCCTTGGGAGGCTCGTAGTTCGCCACCTTGAACGTGGAGTTGAACGAGTCCTCCCACACCTCGAGAGGCACGCGCCCCGCCACCTGGTCCATGCCGTCGAAGAGGTAGAACTTTGCCCGGCTGGTGAACTCTTGGGGCGGCACTCGCTTGGCCAGGAAGTCCGTGACGGTGCCCTTGTCGACGAACAGCGCGAATGTCTCGTTGACCGGCTGCTGGCCGGGTTGACTCGTCCCGGGCTTCAGCCACGACAGGACCACCGAGAGCCCGCTGACGTTGCTGTCGTTGAGCACGTCGGTCAGGGCGGCCATGCGCCGCAGCATGTCGACGCCGTAGCGCGAGAACATGGCCGACACGCGTCGTTCCTGCGCGAGCGCCGCGAACGCGGGATCCTCGCGCTGATCGATGATCACCCAGGTGGACAGATACCGGTCGTCGGTCGTGCTGTCCTTGGCCTTCGGGAAGCCGATCCGGCCCGGAGCCACGCTGAGCCAGGGCAGGCAGTTGTAGATCTCCTCGGAGAACTTCAGAAGCTCCTTGCGGTGGGCCGTGGCCAGGCTCTTGGCCTTGGCCGTGGTGTACTTCTCCAGCGGCATCAGCGCGTCCTCCGGCGTCGCGAAGGCGGGCGCGGTGACCGCGGCAAGAAGCGCGGCCGCCAGGACGAGCCCGGCGGCCGGAGCGCTCGAACGGAACCGACACA
>DATIBR010000113.1 GCA_035457425.1 Terriglobales bacterium | reverse complement strand
CCACCCTTCGCGCGAACACCGCGCGCGAAGGATGGGGCACCCTCAGGATTCTCCGTCTCTATAATTCCTGCGCAGCGGGTAGGGTGGGCCACCCGCCACTGGATTAGTTGGGCGAAGGACAGTGGCTATAACCTGTAGGGTTCTCGCACCCCTATCAAAAAGATAAAAGGCGCGGAATCGCTCCCGCGCCTTTCCCATTGCATCGAGTCGCGCTACAGGGTCGTTTAGAGCGTACCCAAGAACGCGACCAGGTCCTTCTGGTCCCGCTCGGACGGGCCCATGGTGAAGCGCGCGTCGTAGAAGTCGCCCCCGTCGCGCAAGAAATCGCGACGTTGGCACGTGCTGCATCATCCACTCCGGCAGGAGAAGACCGATGCCTGAGACCGTACAGCAGTACATTGCGCGCATCCTGAGCCATTCCGACGGCAAGGACGCGCTGAAGCTCCAGCAACAGGCGCCGAAGAAGGTGGCCGCGCTGCTGCGCGGCAAGGACCGCAAGCGTTTGGCGAAGCGGCCGGCGCCGGGGAAGTGGTCGGTGGCGGAGATCGTGGCGCACCTGGCGGACGCCGAAGTCGCCATCGGCTGGCGCATGCGGCAGATCCTCGCCAGCCCCGGCGTCGCCGTGCAGGCCTTCGACCAGGACGCCTGGGCGAACACCTTCCAATACGGCAAGCGCGACCCGAGGCAGTCGCTGGCCGCTTACACCGCGCAGCGCGAGGCGAACATCGTGCTGCTGAAGTCGGTGCCGCGCAGCGCGTGGGAGAACTACGGCATGCACGCCGAGCGCGGCCAGGAGTCGATCGCGCACATGATCAAGCTCACCGCGGGCCACGATCTGAATCACATCAAGCAGATCGAGGGAATCTTGAAGAACAGTCGTTAGTTGCCAGGTGTTAGTTGTTAGTGGGACCCGGGCATCCGCAGGGATCCGTCTCCAAAGATAAAAGGCGCGGGATCACTCCCGCGCCTCCCCCATTGCACCGAGTCGCGCTACAGGGTTCCCAGGAACGCGACCAGGTCTTTCTTGTCCTGTTCGGACAAACCCATGTTGAAGCGCGCGTCGTAGAACTCCACCACGTCGCGCAGGGTGCGCGCGCCGCCGTTGTGGAAGTAGGGCGCGCGCGCCGAGAGCCCGCGCAGGATGGGCCCCTTCATCTTGCCGACGTCGGCGCACTTGCCGGTGACCATGGCGCGGCCGAGGTCGGTGGTGACCCGGGTCTCGCCGGTGGCCACGCACTGCACGGTGTAGACCGGCAGGCCGCTGAGGTCGAGCCCCGGGCGCCCGGGGTCGCTCACGCCGATGTCGATCGCCAGCGGCACGGAGTGGTTCCCGACGTTGGGCGAATCGTGGCACGTCGTGCAGGTGCCGTTGAGCGCCGGCACGCCGAGCGCGTCGTTCAACCCCTTCACGTCGGTGATCATCAGCGGGTGGGTGTTGAAGATCTCCTGGCCGCGGGCGATCTGCGCCTTGGCCGGGTTGGTGGAATCCTTCCACGCGTTGTAGGTGGTGAAGACCACGGGCGTGAACGGCCGGCCGTTGGGGTCGGCGCCCAGCACGTCGTTGATGCCGACGTAGAACTCCTGGGTGGAAAGCTTCCTGGCGCCGCCGGTGGCGCCGCCTTTATCGAGCGCGCCCGCGCTCAACGAAGTCTCCTGCGCGGTGAACAGCGCGAACTCGGCGTTCACGATGGCCTGCAGTTGCTGGTCGGTGGGGACCACGGCGCCTTCGGCGTGTCCCATGGTGGCGTCGATGGCCTGCTGCCGCAGGTTCTCGCGCAGCGTGTTGCCGGGATGGCTCTCGCGCCCGTCCCACATCACCGTGGTCAGGAACGGAAGGTTGGTCGAGGGCAGCGGGCGCCGATAGTGCGCGGGCGTGACCGGCGTGGTCTCCGCGCAGCTATACGGGTCGTCGATCGCGATGATCTGGAAGTCCGCGCCCGCCGGCACCGGGAACGACACCCGGATCAGGCCCTTGTCGAGCAGCAGGCTGTAGGCCGTGCGCCGCGCGCCCAGGGTCGACACGTCGGCGCTCGGGCAGTTGGCGCCGTCGTTGGTGCGGAAGATGGGGTCGAGGCCGTCGCTGGCGCGAAAGCGCGCCTGCACCTCGCTGGGCTCGATGCCCCATGCGTTCGAGCTGACGTGGCAGCTGGCGCACGTGCGCCCATTGGTCCCCAGGTTCCCGAAGAACGGGTTGTTCAGGTCGATGTTGCCGGCGTTGCTGAAGGTCGACGCCGTGCCCGCCCCGTTCCGGCTGATCACCGGGTTGGGCAGGCTGTTGCCCGCATAGATGGCACTCGCCGTCAGAAGGGCGAGCCAGAGAAGGGCCCAGGACCGCTTGCGCATACACGTATCCCCCACGTTCCGGCACTCTGCCCTGAGTGGCCGCTGCTCGTCAATGCACGGACGTTCCCCGCCCATGCATTTGGCGTTCACTGTCCAACCGGCTCTGTCCAAAGGGATTAGCACCTAAGGTCGCCCGCATGCGGGGCCAAATAGTGCTAGAATTTCGGACACTTTCGGGGGTCGTATGGCGCATCCTGCCCCATCCCTGGGGCACTACCAGTTCGGCGTATACACAGTCGACGTGCGTGCGTTCGAGTTGCGTAAGCATGGCGTGCGCCTCAAGGTGCAGGAGCGTCCGCTGCACCTGCTCATCCTGTTGCTGGAGCGGCCCGGCGAGGTCGTGACGCGCGAGGAGCTGCGCAAGCGGCTGTGGCCCGCGGGCACCTTCGTCGATTTTGACCACGGCATCTCGAGCGCGGTGAACAAGCTGCGCTCGGCGCTCAACGACTCGGCCGCGCATCCACGCTACATCGAGACCATCGGGCGGCAGGGGTATCGCTTCCTCTATCCGGTAGCGCCGCACGTCACCCCCCTCCGCGTGCTGGAACAGCGGCCAGTGCTGGTGCCGAAGGTCAAGCCGCCGCGCCCGCGCTGGCTTGCGCTCGCGGTCATCACCGCGCTGCTGGTCGCGACGGCCGGCGGCGTGCTGGAGTGGCAGCGCCGGGTGGAGCAGGCGCCCGGGCAGATCCGGTCGCTCGCCGTCCTCCCGCTCAAAAACCTCTCCAGCGATCCCGAGCAGGAATATTTCTCCGACGGCCTGACCGACGAGTTCATCACGCACCTCGCAACGCTGCAGGGTCTGCGCGTGATCTCGCGCACGTCTGTCATGCAATACAAGGGCTCCACCAAGCCGCTGCCGCAGATCGCGCGCGAGCTCAACGTCGACGCCATTGTGGAAGGCGCCGTCCTGCGCTCCGGGAACCGCGTCCGCATCACGGCGCAGCTCATCGCCGCCTCCGACGATCGGCACCTCTGGGCAGCGAGCTACGACCGCGACCAGCGCGACATCCTGACCTTGCAGAACGAGGTGGCGCGCGAGGTGGCCGACAACATCCAGCTCACGCTGGCCGCCGCCGACCGCCAGCGCCTCTCGACCTCGCGCCCGGTCGACCCCCAGACGCACGAGTCCTATCTCCGCGGCCGCTATCACCTCGCCAAGCGCACGCCCGGCGATATCCGGACCGCGATCGACGCGTACGAGAGTGCGATCGCCCGCGACCCAAACTATGCGCTCGCCTACGCCGGCCTGGCGGATTGTTACGCGCTGCTCGGCGGCTACGCCAACTCGCCGCAGGATACGTTCATCCGCAAGGCCCGCGCCGCGGCGCTGCGCGCCGTCGAGCTCGACAGCCGCCTCTCGCAGGCGCACACCTCACTCGCCGTCATCGCCCAGAACTACGACTGGGACTGGCAGACCGCCGAGAAGGAATACAAGGAAGCCATCCGGCTCGACCCCAACAACGCCACCGCCCACCACTGGTATGCCGAGTACCTCTCGTTCGAAGGGCGCTTCGACGAGGCCTTCGTCGAGATCGGCCGCG
>DATIBR010000112.1 GCA_035457425.1 Terriglobales bacterium | reverse complement strand
AACTGTTGGATCGTCGAACCACCACCGCCGGGCTGGTTCGCCGGCGCTTCCCACGGGTCCTTCGGCAACTCGCTCTCCGGCCGCGTCGCCATCGTCAGGATCTCTTCCCGCGGCGTGCGCCGCATGTACTTCGCCAGCAGCAGTTCCTGCTCGCTCGGCGGCGTGGGCGTCGGGAACACGTCGCGCTTGGGCAGGTCCTGCGCCACCGCCGCTGTGACCCGCGGGCTCGACGGCTGCGTCTTCGGCGCCTTGGCCACCTGCGGTTCCGGCCGCCGGGCAGGTGTCGGCGCCGGCGCCGCTACCGGCGGGTTCTTGCTTACCACCGGCGCGCTCTTCGGCTCGCTCCGCGACATCACGAGCAGCGCGACCAACACCAGCGCCGCCGCGGCCGCCACCGCGCCCCACATCCACCATGGCCGCGCGTGCTCCGGCTCGGCGTGCAGCCGGCCGAGCACTCGCTCCTCCAGCCCCGCGAGCGGTTCGGCCGCACCGTACTCCGCCAGCGCCGCGTCCAGCATCCGTTCGAGTTTTTCTTCGTGTTCGTTCATGACTTCACTTCCGCCCTGCATTTGATTCCAGAAGCACCGCCAGCTTCTCTTTCAGCATCTGCCGCGCCCGGAACACCCTGGTCCGCACCGTCGCTTCCGGTATTCCCAGCACCGCCGCCACTTCGCTCGACGTCATCTCGTGCACGGTCGAGAGTTGCAGCGGCTCGCGCAGCTCCACCGGCAGCGCGGCGATCAGCGACTCCAGCAGCGCCTTCGTCTCGCCGCACGCGAGCGCCTGCTCCGCGTTCATCCCGCGTGCCTGCATCTGCCCCAGGACCGCATCCGGATCGCTCGCCATCTCCGGCTGCCCGCGACGCCTGTCCACCGCCAGCCGCCACGCGATGCGCGCCAGCCACGCTTTCTCATCCCGCACTGCCGGCAGCTCCGCCTGGTGCTTCATCACCCGCAGGAACGTCTCCTGCACCACGTCTTCGGCGTCGTGCGCGTGCCGCAGCACCGAGTACGCGACCTGGAAGACGAACCGCGCGTGCGCGCGCACCAGCTGCTCGACCGCGTCGGCTGCCACTGCGCTCGCGAACGGGTTCGCCAAGATCGCCTGCTCCGGTACCGCCATCGCTCGCCCTCGTCCGCTAAGACGCGGCGCACGGGCGGCTGTTCTGAAAAGTTTTGCGTGGGAACTATAGGACGGAAATCGCTTTTGGCTCTTGGCTTTTGGCCTGGTCCTCTACGCGGGTAGGCGCCGGCGACTCGCCGGCGCAGCCAAGAGCCAAGAGCGCTTTTACCGCAGCACCAGCCCGGCCTCCGCCGAGAAATCCAGCGGAGCGAACTCCCGCGCGACGTACTTGGGATACGCCGCCGCCGCGATCATCGCGGCGTTGTCGGTCGAGAGCGGACGCGACGGAAAGAACACCGGCAGGCCCTCCTGCGCCGCGCGCTGTTCGAAGGTCGCGCGCAACTCGGAGTTCGCCGCTACGCCGCCGGTGACGAACAGCGTCGCGACCTCCCGCGCCCGCGCCGCCTCCAGCGTCTTTTCCACCAGGTCCTCGACCACCGCGCGCTGGAAGCTCGCAATCAGGTCCAGCGTCTTCTTCGGCGTGACCGCGAGGAAGTCTTCGACGCTCGGCTTCGCTTTGCCCGCCAGCGCGCGCCGTCGCTCCTCGACCTCCGCCTGCATCTGGTTCAGCTCCACGTAGCGCAGCACCGCGGTCTTGATCCCGCTGAACGATAGATCGTGCGACGCCGCGCTGCCCGGGCTCGCCGTCTTCTTCCCGCCGCGCGCCGCGTGCTTGATCTGCGCCGTGCCGAACTTCACCGCGCGCGCGTCGCCGTGCTTCGCCAGCCGGTCCAGCACCGGCCCGCCCGGATACCCCAGCCCGAGCAGCTTCGCCACCTTGTCGTAGGCCTCGCCCGCCGCGTCGTCGCGCGTCCGCCCGATCAGCTCATACGACCAGTGGTCGGCCTTCTCGCTCGCCAGGTAAAGGTGCGTGTGTCCGCCGCTCACCACCAGCGCGAGCACGGGAAACGCCAGCTCGCGATTCCCTTTCTGCTTCTCTTCCAGCAGGACCGAGTGGATGTGCCCTTCCAGGTGGTTGACCGCGATCAGCGGCTTCTCCAGCGAGAACGCCAGCGCCTTCGCGAAGCTCACCCCCACCAGCAGCGCGCCCGCCAGCCCTGGCCCCTGCGTCACCGCGATCGCGTCCACGTCCTGGTAGGACGTCCCGGCTTTCTCCAGCGCCTGCCGCACCACCGGAACGATGCCCCGCAGGTGCTCGCGCGACGCCAGCTCCGGCACCACCCCGCCGTACGGCTGGTGCGTCGCGATCTGCGAGAACACGACGTTCGAGAGCAGCTCCTCGCCGCCGCGCACCACCGCCGCCGCGGTCTCGTCGCACGAGCTCTCGATGCCGAGAATGGTCGGCTTGCTCATCCCTGGCTATTTTCGAGAAGTCGTGGGATCTTCGCAACCCGGCTGGAAAAGCCAACCTCAAGAGACACGAACAAAGGGCCCTCCGTGAGGGCCTTCGTGAAACCTTGGTGTCCTTTGTGTTGTGCTTTTACGCCGCTTCGCGAACTTTCCTGCCCTGCAGAAGCTCCTGCGCCGCCCGATATCCCGCCAGCGTCCCGACGTCCATGTACTGCTCGCCGGCGTACGCCGCGCCCACCGCATTCCCCGCCGCGATGGAAGCATTCAGCAAAGAGGAAAAGTACTCGTCCTGCCGGTGCCGCGCCTCC
>DATIBR010000111.1 GCA_035457425.1 Terriglobales bacterium | reverse complement strand
CGGCGGCGGAAGCGTAGTCCTTCGACCAGGCCGGGGCTAAAGCCCCGAACGGGTTTGGGGTACCTCTGACGCGGGCCTGAAGGCCCGCTCTTCCACCTGATTCACGACATTTCAGAGAGGTCAGCACCAGGCTCCCGGCATGGATCTGAAGAAGTACCTGGTCTTAGCGGGCATCATCGTCTCCGGCGCGGTCGGCGACGTGTTGCTGGCGCGCGGCATGAAGACCATGCCGCAGATCGAGCTGCACGAGCTCGGCAGCGTGGTCGCCGCCATCCTGAATCCCTGGGTCGCCGGCGGCATCTTCTTCCTGCTCATCTTCTTTGCCTGCTACCTCACGGCGCTTACCTGGGCGGACCTGACGTTCGTGCTACCTGCGGCCGCGCTCGACTACGTCCTGCTCGCGCTGCTCTCGCAGTGGTTCCTGCATGAGAACGTCACCGTGACGCGCTGGCTGGGAATCCTGCTCATCACCGCGGGCGTGGGGTTCGTGACGCGCGGGCCGGCGCTCACGCCCATGCCCGAGACGGCCGAGATCGTCCACGAAGAAGCCGAGCACCACCGGCACCACGAGGTGCCGCGATGAGCGTGGCAACCACGTGGTCGGCGATCGGCGTGATCGTGGTGGCCTCGACCGCGGGCGACGTCCTGACGGCGAAGGCGATGAAGCAGGTCGGCGACCTCGGCGAGCTCTGGGACCAGCAGGGGTTCTTCGCCTGCGTGAAGAAGGTCACGACCAACAAGTGGTTCGTGGCGGGTGTGATGGCGATGGCGGTGGCGTTCTTCTCGCTGCTGTTCGCGCTGAGCTGGGCGGATGTGAGCATGGTCGCGCCGGCGGCGGCGTCGCTCTCGTTCGTCACCAACGCGATCGCGGCAAAGTTCTTCCTGCACGAAGCCGTCGACGCGCGCCGCTGGGCGGCGGCCCTGTGCGTGTGCGCAGGCGTAGCGCTGCTGGCGCTGTAGTCTCTGTCGCTTCCGGCTAACTCTTAAACCAACGCATGAATCCACTGGCGGGCAGGTCGGGCACGCGGAACTTCGCGCCCCTGCCGGCGGCGCGGGCAATCTCTTCCGCCGCTTTGTAGCCGGAGCGGACCGCGCCTTCCATGGTGGCGGGCCAGCCGGTCGCCGTCCAATCGCCGGCGAGGACGACGCGCGGCCATCCGGTCTGGGCGGGCGGGCGATACGCATCCGAAAGCGGCTTGGCGGAGTAGGTCGCGTGGACTTCCTTGATGACCGTCTGCTTGAGCACCTGCGCGTTGCCGACCGCCGGAAAGAACTCGGCGAGCTCGCGCAGCGCGAGGTAGAGGATGTCCTGCTTCGATCTCTCGACCAGGTCCTTGGAGGAGCTGACGACCAGTTCCACGTAGGAACCCGTTTCCCGTTTCCCGTTTCCCGTTTCGCGAGACAGCAACTTGGATTTGTGGAACATCCACTGGATGGTGCGGTCAAGCAGGACGGCGTGGTCGAGGTCGGTGATCTGGCGGTCGAACCAGAAGTGGATGCCGGTGATGGGCGAGTGCTCGAACTGGCGGAGGGCGTGGTGCAGCGGCTCGGAGGCCGGCTCGGCGGGCAGCATCTTCTGCAGCACGTCGAACGGGACGGCAAGCACGAGGTAATCGCTCGCCAGTTCCTGGCCGGCGCCGATGACGCGCGTGCCGGCGCCGCTGGCTTCGAACTTCTCCGCCGAGCTGCGCAGCCGCACTTGCCCGCCGCGCGCGCGGAGGTAGTCGGCGGCGACGCCATAGAGCTCGCTGAGCGGCACCGACGGCACGCCCATCCGGCCGGCTTCGGCGGATTTCAGGAACGACTCGCGGAAGACCTGTGCGGCGTAGTAGACGCTGGAGCGGTCGAGCTCTTCGTTGAGCGCGCTCACCAGCACGACTTTCCAGAAGCGGTCGATGGCGCGCTGCGTCTGCCCGTGGCGCCGCAGCCAGGAGAGGAAGTCCTCTTCCGAATCCTCCGGCAGGCCGGTGATGAGGCTCAGCATCGCGCGCGAGATGGCGAGCTTGTCGCCGGCAGAGAGCGAGTGCGCGGCGGCGAACGACGGCAGCGTGTGCAGCGGCGCCGGCAGGAACGACGGGCGGATCTTCGACTGCCGCCCGCCGGGCTCGACGAACGTCAGCTCGTCGTACCAGCGGATCTTCTCTTGCACGCCGAGCCGGCCGTAGAAGTCGATGAGGTTGGTGCAGCAGCCGAGCAGCACGTGCTGGCAGTTGTCCACCGTCTCGCTGGTGCCGGGGTGCTCATAGGAGGACGCGCGTCCGCCGAGATAGGGGCGGCGCTCCAGGAGGGTGATCTTGAATCCGGAATCGGCGAGCGCGCAAGCGGCAGAAAGGCCCGCGAGACCTCCGCCGACGACCGTGACTGTGGGCTGCTTGCTTGCGTCCGTCATGCGAGCCGGCGGACGAATCCCTTGGTGAGGATCTTGACCTTCTCCGGCACGGTGAGCCGCACGCGCTCCTGGAAGACGTCGTACTGGCGCAGCGCGATCTTGTCGAGCAGGCTGCGGTAGATGGTGACGAGCGTCCAGAGGGCGGGCTGGCAGTCTTCGTCGATGAGCGGGATGAGCTCGTCGGCGGCGCGGTAGAACTCGCGGGCGCGATCGGCTTCGAAGCGCAGGATATCCGCCCAGCCGGCGGGCTGGAAGCCGTTGGCGAGCCGCTCGGGCGCGAGCTCGCCCGCCTGCCGGCCGAAGCGCGCCAGGTCCTCCTGCGGCAGGTAGACGCGGCCGAGCAGGGCGTCTTCCCGCACGTCGCGGATGATGTTGGTGAGCTGGAACGCGATGCCGGTGCGCTCGGCGAGCGGCTCCGCCTTGGGGTCGCGGTAGCCGAAGATCTTGATGGTGATGAGCCCGACGACCGAGGCGACGTGGTAGCAGTAGCGCGCGAGGTCGTCGAAGGTCGCGAACGTGAGCGGCCCCGAGGTCGACTGCTTCAGATCCATCAGCGTGCCCTGCACCAGCTGGTCGAACAGCTCGAGCGGGATGTGGAAGCGCCGTTGCGCGTCGGCGAGTGCGAGCAGGACGGGGTCGTCGGTGGGGCGGCCCTGCATCGCGAGGTGAAACTGCTCGCGCCAGTCCTGGAGCTTGTTCCAGCGCTCTTCCACAGGAAGCGCCGCGTCGTCGGAGAGGTCGTCGGCGTGCCGCATGAAGGCGTACACAGCGCACAGCGCGTTGCGCTTCTCTTTCGGGAGAACGAGGAAGGCGTAGAAGAAATTCTTGGCGGAGGTCCGCGTGACGCCGCGGCAGATGGCGTAGGCGTGGTCGAGCTGGTTCTGCACGCTCACGCGAAAAGCTTCCTCGCGCCCGCTCGGAAGACGAGCGAGAGCTTGCGCGGCTTGGAGATGACCGGGCGCTGCTTCAGGACGTCGAAGCCCTGGCGCTCGATGGCGTTCAGGATCTCCTGGCCGCCGCGGGTGAAGAGCTCGATGTCGGTGGCGAGCTCCTTGTCGACCATGCCGGCCAGCGGCAGGCCGCGCTCGAACCACTCGCGCGCACGCAGCACTTCGAACCTCATCATCTCCAAGAACTGCGGCGTGGCGCGGCGCTGCGCGATGTCGTCTTCCGAGACCTTGTACTTGCGCAGGTCCTCGAGCGGCAGGTAGATGCGCCCCTTGAGGAAGTCGCGGTGCACGTCCTGCCAGAAGTTGGCGAGCTGGAGCGCGGTGCAGGTGTGGTCGGAGAGCTGCTGGCGCTCGGCGTCGCGATACCCACAGAGGTAGAGCACCAGCCGCCCGACGGGATTCGCGGAGTAGCGGCAGTAGTGCAACACGTGCGCGAAGGTCTCATAGCGCGAGGTCCGCTGGTCGCTGCGGAAGGCGACGAGCAGGTCGGCGAAGGGCTGCTTGGGCACATCGAGCTCGCGCACCGTCTCGCGCAGCGCGACGAACACCGGGTGCCGTGGCGCGCCCTCGTAGCAGGCGTTGAGCTCACCCTCCCATTCGTCGAGCAGGCGCAGCGCCTCGCGCTTGTCGGCGACCTCGTCGCCCAGGTCGTCGGAGATGCGGCAGTAGGCGTAGAGGTTGAAGAAGTGCTGCCTCAGGCGCTTGGGCAGGAAGAACGTGGCGACGGAGAAATTCTCGTAGTGCGAGCGCGCCAGGCGCTCGCAGTAGCGCAGCGCCTCGGCGAGCGAGGGGGCCTGCTCGGGGATGGCGTAGCTGGCGGGAAGTCCCGCGAAACCGATGTCTGCCTGCGCGCTCACAGTCGTTATCGTAGCCCTATTCGCTCGGGCTCACGCCCTCGCTAGTTTGGTGCCGCCCCTAAAGGGGCTCTCGGTCCAAATTGGGCGGCTTAACGGCGCGGCTGAAGCCGCGCCCCTTCGAAAGAACCTCAGTGTCCCGGGATGATGGCGGTCTTGATCTCGGAGCCGCGGTCGAGCATGTGCCGCAGCACCTGCTGCAGGCGCGAGAGCGGCGCCTCTCCGGTGATGTAGTCCGTGGGCTTGATCTTCTTTTCCGCGATCAGGCGGAAGGCCTTGCGCACGTTCTCCGGCGTGTGGTGGAAGGTGGCCTTGAGGGTGATCTCGGAGTAGTGCAGGCGGTTGGTGTCGATGGGGACCTTGGTGCCGGAGGCGCAGCCGCCGAAGAAGTTGACGGTGCCGCCCTTGCGCACCATCTCGACGGCCCACTCCCACGCCTGAGGGCGGCCGACGGCCTCGATCACGACGTCGGCGCCGCGGCCGGAGGCGGTGAGCGCCTTCACGGCGGCTATGGGGTCTGCGACCTTGGTGATCTGCACCACCTCGTCGGCGCCGAACTTGCGCGCGGCGGCGACCTGGCCGTCGCGCTTCACGACGGCGATGACGTTGGTGCCGGCGAGCTTGGCGGCCTGCAGCATCATCAGCCCGATGGGGCCGGCGCCGATGACCACGACGGTGTCGCCGATCTGGACGTTGGTGGCGTGCAGCCCGCGGATGACGCACGCGAGCGGCTCGGTCATCGCCGCGGCTTCGTAGCTCACGCCCTGGGGGATCTCGAGCATGTTCTTGGCGACGATGCGCGCCGGGATCTTGATGTACTCCGCGTAGGCGCCGTTGATGAACAGCAGGTCCTCGCAGAGGTTCTCCTGGTGCTTGGAGCAATAGAAGCAGCGGCCGCAGGGCGCGGAGTTGAGCGCCACCACGCGCTGTCCCTTGCGGAAGCCGCGGACGCCCTCGCCCACCTCTTCGATGCTGCCGGCCAGCTCATGCCCGAACAGCGCCGGCGGCACGATCATGCGCGCGTGGTAGCCGCGCTGGTAGACCTTGAGGTCCGTGCCGCAGGTCAGGGCGACCTGGACCTTGATCAGGACCTCGCCCTGCTCCACGCGCGGGATCGGCACCTTCTCGATCTTCACGTCCTCTTTGCCGTAGAGGACGGCGGCGGTCATCGTTCCGTGGCTCATCTCGCTCTGGCTTCCCTATTTCCCCCAGCCCATGCCGGGCTGGATCACGATCTTCATCGAGTCGGGCTGCGGCTTGGCAGCCAGCTCGAGCGCTTCCACCGACTGCGCCAGCGCAAAGCGATGGCTGATCAGTCTGGCCAGGTCCATCTCGCCGGAAAACACGAAGCGGACCGACTCCTCCTGCAGGTCGACCGACGCGCTGTAGGAACCCAGCAGCGCCTTCTCGTCCACGCACACCGAAGCCGGGTCGAACCGGGCCTCGCTGCGCACCGTCTGGGCGAACAACATGACCCGGCCGCCAGGACGCGTTGCATCCAAAGCAGGCTGGATCAACGAGTTCCCGGCCACGGCCACGATGGTCGCATCCACGCCCCGACCCTCGGTCCGGGCGCACACCGCGGCGACGGCGTCTTCACGCCCCGCCTCGATGGTTTCCAGCAAGCCGAAGCTTCTACTCATTGTAAGCCGCGGTGGGTGCAAATCGGAAGTGATGACACGGGCTCCGGCGCGTTTGGCCAATGCTGCCAACACGATACCGATGGGCCCCTGTCCGATGACGAAGACCGTCTCGCCCTTCTGCAGCTTCAGAGTCTCGATCCCCTTCATGCAGGTGTTGACCGGCTCGATCCAGGCGGCCTGCTCGAAGCTGACGTGGTCGGGAATGCGGACCACGCCTTGCTCGACGATCCAGTCCATCACGCGGACGTATTCGGCAAAGCCGCCGCCGGAAGGCTCGAAGCCGGCGGTCGTCCCGACCTTCTTGTAGACCGGGCACTGGGCGAAGACCTTGCGCTCGCAGTAGTAGCAGCGTCCGCAGGGGATGTGGTGGAAGGCCATCACGCGGTCGCCCAGCTTGAACCTGGTGACGCCTTCGCCCAGGGCGGCGACCACGCCGGCGGTCTCGTGGCCGAAGATGCGGGGGGCGGAGTGCGAGCCGGTGGAGATCTTCTTCAGGTCGGTGCCGCAGATGCCGCAGGTGTGGACGCGGAGGAGCAGTTCGCCGCGCTCGAGCTTCGGCACCGGCACCGTCTCGACCCGCACCTCATTCTGCGCACGGTAGACCGCCGCGGTCATCGTCGCGGGAACGGCGGCGGGGACGGAGCTGCGCTGTGGTTCTGCGGAAACGGCCATGCTTAGCGGGCGGGACCCTTGCTCTTATTGTAAAGCTCGCCGCGCGCATGTGCCTGGATGGCCTCGCGCAGGGCATCACAAAGGGCACGGCTGGCGAGCGAGGTGTCGCGCCCCAGGCGGATCACCTTGCGCCACAGCCAGGGGCGCACCAGCGCGTGGATGGCGAAGCTGGAAGACTTGAAGCGGCCGGCCGGGTCGACGAACTGCTCCACCGGCGGCAGCTCGGAATCGTGCTCGTCGGAGATGACCTTGATGACCACGCACGGCAGATGGTGCACGCTGGCGTAGTCGGCGACCGCGTGCGCTTCCATGTCCACTGCCTTGGCGCTGTGCAGCTCGGCCAGGCGCTTCTTGTGCTCCGGGGTCGCGATCTCCACCGCGCTGACCAGGATGCCGTCGTCGCCGTGCGCCGGAAGCTGCCCGCCCTCCGGCGAGATCACGCGCTCCGGCTGCACCACGTCGCCCACCTTCAGCTCGGGTGTGAGCGCTCCCGCGTAGCCGGCGGAGATGAAGCCCGCCAGGTCGCCCTTGGCGTGCTTGTGCAGGATCTCGGCGGCGGTGCGAGCGGCGGCTGGCCCGACGCCCGAACAGATGATGAGGACGTCCTGGTGCTCGCGAATGTGGAACTGGCGCGGCCCGTGCTGCACGACGTTGAGGTCCCAATCGCGCACCAGCGGAGCGACCTCGCGCTCGAGGGCGGCGACAATGGCCAGTTTCTTAGCCACTGGCCGCCGCCTTTGGCAGGTCCAGGTAACGGTGGGCCTGGAACCACTCGCGAGCGCGACGTAACGCATCATCTACCGGGACGATACGCCAGCCGAGCTCGCGCTCAGCCTTGGCCGACGAGGCAAACATTTTCTTCTTCCCCATTCGGACCGCGTCGACGGTCGCCCGCGGCTCGCGCTTCATCAGCCGGCCGGTAAAAAACTCATCGAGATAGGCGAAGCCGAGCGCCACGCCGTGCGGCACCTTGCGCGTGGGGGCAGGGATTCCCGAAATGGCAGAGAGCTTGTCGAGCAACTGTTTGAGCGTCAGGTTCTCACCGCCCAGGATATAGCGCTCTCCGGGCTTCGCGCGTTCGTAGGCCAGCAGGTGCCCGCGCGCGACCTCGCGCACATCCACCACGTTCAGCCCGGTGTCGACGTAGGCCGGGAACTTGCCCTTGAGGAAGTCGAGCAAGATGCGCCCCGTCGGGGTGGGCTTGATGTCCTGTTCTCCCACCGGCGCGGTCGGGTTCACCAGCACGACCGGCGCGCCTGACTTCCCGGCCTCCAGCGCCACCTGCTCGGCCAGGAACTTGGAGCGCTTGTAGTGGCCGATCATCTCGGCTTCGGACACGGGCGAGGCTTCATCGCACGGCGTGCCATTCGAGGCGAAGCCCATCGTCGCCACGCTGGAGGTGACCACCACGCGCTGCACGCCCGTTTCCTGCGCCGCCCGGAGGATCGCGCGCGTGCCTTCTACGTTGGCGCGGTACATCGCGTCCGGGTCGGGGATCCAGAGGCGGTAGTCGGCGGCGACGTGAAAGACGGCGTCGCAGCCCGCCATTCCCTTCTTCAGCGACTCCGGGTCCGTCAGATCACCGACCACGCGCTCGTGCCGGAGCGCGTCGATGAGCTCCGTGCGGCTCGACTTGCGGACGAGCAGGCG
>DATIBR010000110.1 GCA_035457425.1 Terriglobales bacterium | reverse complement strand
GAAGCCGGAGCTCCTCGGGCGCTGCTGGATTCCGGGCATGGGCCCCGGAGAAAGCCCGACCTGGCCGGCGGGCAAGCGTTACGCGCTGCACCACGCGCTCCTCGACGGCGACATCGCCTACGGCGCGTGGCGCGACGGCGGGCTGACCGTGATCGACGTCGCCGACAAGGCGCGCCCGAAGATCCTGGTGCATCGCACACCGCAGCCTGGCGGCGGCGGCACGCATTCGCCGCTGCCGCTGCCGGACCGCAAGCTGCTCGTGCTGGGCGACGAGCCGACCTTCGCCAAGTGCGAGCAGGGCCGGCGCCACATCTGGACCTACGACATCCGCGAGCCCGCCGACCCGAAGGTGATCGCTTCCTTCCCGGAGCCCGCCGAGGCGGACTATTGCGCGAAGGGCGGGTTCTTCGGCCCGCACAACCTGCACGAGAACCGCCCCGGGGCGTTCCAGAGCTCCAGGATCATCTTCGCCACCTATTACAACGCCGGCGTGCGGGTCTACGACATCGCCGACCAGGCGCGGCCGAAGGAGATCGCGTTCTACGTGCCGCCCAACCCGGCCAGGATGGTCGACCCGCGGCCGAACCGCCCGCAGGTGCTGCAGACCGCCGACTGCTATGTCGACAAGAACGGGCTGATGTACCTGACGGATCAGAACGCGGGGCTTAATATCCTGCAGTACGAAGGTCTTTAAAGGAGGGGGAGATGAGGGTTAACTGGTTTATCGCGGGTGCAATCGCGTGCGCCGCAGTACCGGTGCACGCCCAACAGACGGTCTACATGCCGATCGTGATCGAGGTCTCGGGCAACGGCGCGGTGTCGGGCACCAACTTCCGCGACGGCGCGCTGATGGCGATCGACGAGATCAACGCAAGCGGCGGGATACTGAAGCGCAAGATCAACGCGCCGGTGAGCGACACGCAGAGCAACGCGGCGATCTCGCGCGCGCAGGTGCAGAAGGCGATCGACGGCGACCCGTACGTGATCCTCGGGCCGGTGTTCTCCGGCTCGGTGAAGGTGAACATGCAGCTCGCGCAGCAGGCCGAGGTGCCGCAGATCGTCGGCGCGGAAGCCGCCGAGATCACGCAAATGGGCAACCCGTACGTGTTCCGCACCTCGTTCGGCCAGCAGATGAGCATGCCCAAGATGGCGGCGTTCGTCGCCAACGGCATGAAGGCGAAGACCGTGGCGTTTCTCTGGGTGAACAACGACTACGGCAAGGGCGGGCGCGACGTGTTCTTCCAGGAGATGAAGCAGCGCGGCATCAAGATCGTCGCCGACGTCTCGACCGAGTCGGGGCAGGTGGACTTCGCCGCCGACATCGTGAAGATGAAGGCCTCGAACGCCGACGTGATGTTCATCTACACCAACGAGGAAGAGTGCGCGCGCGTGCTGCGCGAGGCGCGCAAGCAGGGCGTGAAGCAGCCGATCATCGGCGAGACCAACGTGATCAGCCAGAAGGTCATCGACCTCGCCGGCGAGACCGCCGAGGGCGCCAAGGGGCACGTCGGGCTCACCGCGGACGCGCCGATCCCGGCGGTGCAGGCGTTCACCCAGAAGTTCCAGAAGCGCTACAACTACGTGCCGGACCACAACGGCTTGAAGGGCTACATGGGCGTGTACGCGGTCAAGTACGCGACCGAGAAGCTCGGCAAGTTCGACCGCAAGGCGCTGGCGAAGAGCCTGCACGGCATGACCATCACGCCGAAGCAGGAGCCCGGCATCCTGATCGAGACCACCTGGGACGCGAACGGCGACGTCGACCGCATCAGCTTCCTGGTCGAGGTGGTGAAGGGTAGACAGAAGGTGGTGGAGATCCTGCCCAAATTGGGTAAGTAGCCCGGGCAAGTCGCCTGGCCGATTTCCTGCAGCTCCTGGTCGCGGGCATCGCGACGGGCGGCATCTACGCGCTCGTCGCGATCGGCTTCGTGCTGCTCTGGCAGACCTCGCAGACCATCAACTTCGCGCAGGGCGAGTTCGTCATGCTGCCGGCCTTCCTGGTGCTGGCGGCGATGCGCTTCCTCGAGCTGTCCTTCGCCGCCGCGCTGCTGGTCGGCTTCGCCGCGTCGGTGCTGGTGCTGGGCGTGCTCTTCAAGCGGCTGGTCGTCGACCCGATCCTGCGCCACGGCGTGCTGCCGCTCGTGATCTCCACGCTCGGCCTCGCGATCCTGTTCAAGGAGGGCGTGAAGGAGTTCTACTCCGCCGAGGCGCAGGGCTTCCCCGGCGTCTGGCCGACCACGAACCTGACTGTCGGCGGCGCGGTGATCTCGGCGCAGAGCCTGGTGATCATCGGGGTGGCGGTGGCCGCGGTCGGGCTGCTGCAGTATTTCCTGCACGCCACGCGCACCGGCCGGCAGATGCAGGCCACCGCGCAGAACCCGCAGCTCGCGCGCGTGCTCGGCATCCCGGTCGAGCGCATGATCCTCTACACCTTCCTCGTCAACGCGGCGCTGGTCGCGCTCGCCTCCTTCCTGGTGAGCCCGATCTACCTCGCCAAGTTCACCAACGGCGAGCTGCTCGGGCTCGCGGCGTTCGTCGCCGCCATCGTGGGCGGCTTCAACCAGGTGCGCGGCGCGATCGTCGGCGGGCTGCTGCTCGGCGTCGCGGACAACCTGGTGGCCGCGTACTGGTCGTCGCAATACCGCGCGGCGATTCCGCTCTTCCTGCTGATCGTGGTCATCCTGTGGCGCCCGCAGGGGCTGCTCGGGCGCGCGGAGGAGCGCACGGTGTGAAGAAGGTCTTGTCACTCCTTCTTTTCAGCGTGCTGGTTGCGGCGCCGTTCTTCCTCAAGCCCTACGGCATCTACCTGCTCAGCCTGTGGGTGGTGATGACCATCGCCGCGATCGGCCTCAACCTCACGCTCGGCTACGCCGGGCAGATCTCGCTCGCGCAGGGCGCGTTCGTCGGCATCGGCGCCTACGCGGCGGCGCTGCTCACCACCACCGGGTGGCCGCTGTGGTCGGCGTTCCTGCTCGCCATCGCGCTCAGCCTGGCGATCGGCTGGCTGCTCGGCTACCCGGCGCTGCGCGTGCAGCATCACTATCTGGCTTTTGTGACGCTGGCGTTCGCCACGCTGGTCTACCTCATGCTGCGCAACGAGGAATGGCTGACCAAGGGCGTCTATGGCGTGCCGAACATCCCGCGCCCGACGCTGCTCGGCTGGTCGACCAAGGCGCCGATCCCGTTCTACTTCTTCTGCCTCGGCATCCTCGCGCTGGTCTCGGCCGGCACCTGGTGGCTGGTGCGCTCGCCGTGGGGCCGCGCGTTCACCGCGCTGCGCGAGAACGCGCTGCGTGCCGATTCGCTCGGCGTCGACACGCGGCGCTACACTTTGATGGCGTTCGCGTTCGGCTCCGCGCTCGGCGGCGTGGCCGGCGTGCTGTATGCGCCGCTCATCCAGTTCATCGAGCCGACGGTGTTCAATCTCAACCTGTCGCTCAGCCTCCTGCTCATGGTGATGGTCGGCGGCTCGGGCTACTTCCTCGGGCCCTTCCTCGGCGCCGCGGTCTCGGTGCTGCTGCCGGAGTGGGCGCGCTTCGGCAGCGACGCGCTCTACCTGATTCTCTATGCGATCGCGGTCATGGTGCTGATGGCGTTCTGCCCCTCCGGCCTCCTTGGGCTCAGCGAGAGGGTTTTCAAGAGATGAATCCCGTCCTGGACGTGCGCGGACTGGCCAAGACCTTCGGCGGCATCCACGC
>DATIBR010000109.1 GCA_035457425.1 Terriglobales bacterium | reverse complement strand
GTGCGACATCGCGTACTGGGCCAGCAGCGGCGTCTGCAGGCGGATGAGCGCGCCGCGCCATTCGCCCTTGGCGTGCGGCTCGGCGGCGGCGTGCCGGCACTCGCCGCTCGTGCCGTGCTGCGGCCCGTAGTCGGCCGACTGCACCGGGTCGAAGTGGCGGATGGCGCGCCAGGCCTCGTCGCCCACCGTGCCGCCCACGTCGATCTTGAGTCTGACTCTTGCCATCACGCGCGGTAGAGATGATAGAGCATGAGGTAGATGACCACGCCGGTGACCGAGACATACAGCCACACCGGATAGGTCCAGCGGGCGATGGCGCGGTGGCGGTCGAAGTTGCCGCGCAGGCCGCGCGCCAGCGTCACCAGCACCAGGGGAACGATCGCCGCCGCCAGCACGGTGTGCGTGAGCAGGATGGCGAAGTACAGCGGCCGCACCCAGCCCTGTCCCTGAAAGCGCACCGAGCCCGCCTGCGCGTGGTACGTGAGATACGAGATAAGAAACAGCGCCGACGTGCTGACCGCGGCGATCATCACGCGGCGATGCGCCATGACCAGTTTCTTCGCGATCAAGGTGCGCCCGATGATGAGCAGGACGGTGGTGGTGCCGTTCAGGGTGGCGTTGAGCGCCGGCAGGAAGCTGACGTCCATCAGGCGGGCACGCCCCGGCGCCGGTTGGCCATCAGGAACGCCAGCGCGAAGACGACGAGCGCGAAGGCCGCCAGCACGCCGATCGAGGTCCAGAGCGGCAGCTCAGAGGTCGCGCCGGGGAAGAGCGTGACGCGCAGCGCGTCGACGCCGTAGGTCAGCGGGTTGAGCCGCATCAAAAGCCGCATCCAGCCACTGGCGCCGGAGAGCGGGAAGAGCGCGCCCGAGAGCAGCCACAGCGGGATGAGGAACAGGTTCACGACGGCGTGAAAGGCCTGGCTCGAATCCATCGGCCAGGCGATGGCAAAGCCGAGCGCGGTCAGCGCGAACGAAACCAGGAAGACCACGAGCGCGGTCACCGCGATCTGTTCCAGCCCGAGCCGTATTCCGACGAAGGGCGCGAACACCAGGAACAGCATTCCCTGGATGGCCGCCAGCGTCGTCCCGCCGAGCACCTTGCCCAGCACGATGGCGGTGCGGTGCACCGGCGCGACCATCACGGAGAGCAGGAAGCCTTCCTTGCGGTCCTCGATCACGCTCATCATGGCGAAGATGGAGGTGAACAGCACGATCATGATGAGCGCGCCGGGGAAGAAGTACTCGAGGTAGTGCCCGCCGCCCGCGGCTGCGGCGGAGGGGTCGCGAAACGAACGCCCGAAGCCCGAGCCAATGACCACCCAGAACAGCAGCGGCGAAGCGATGACGCCGACCACGCGCGCTTTCTGGCGGTAGAAGCGGACGACTTCGCGCCACCACAGCGTGGCGGCGGCGAGCAGCGTGCCGCCGGCGCCGCCTTGCGGACGCATCTCGGCGGCGCGGGCTTCTTCGCTCGACATGGTGGTGGTTCGGGTGGCCATATTTTCGATTCTACTGCTTGGACTCCGGCTGCGCGTCGGTCCAGAAGCGGTGGCCGGTGAGGTCGATGAAGACGTCTTCGAGCGTCGGCTTGGAGACGGAGATGGAATCGAACTCGCCGGGGAAGGCTTCGCTGACCTCGGCGACGAAGCGGTGGCCGTTGGCGCGCTCGAGGCGCACCTTGTTCTCCATGACCGTGGGGGTCGCGCCGAAGCGCTGCGCGATCTTTGCCGCGAGCGACTGCGCGTCCGGCGCTTCGAGCACGATGACGTCGCCGCCGATCTTCGCTTTCAGTTCCGCCGGCGTCCCGAGCGCGACCAGCTTGCCTTCGTTCAGGATGGCGAGCCGGTCGCAGCGCTCGGCCTCTTCCATCAGGTGCGTGGTCACGACGACGGTGACGCCCTGCGTCTCGCGCACGTGGTCCAGGTAGAGCCAGACATCGCGGCGCGCGCCGGGGTCGAGGCCGGTGGTGGGCTCGTCGAGCAGCAGCACTTGCGGGCGATGCAGCAGGCCCTTCGCCAGCTCGACGCGTCGCAGCATGCCGCCGGAGAACGTCTCGACGCGGTCGCCGGCGCGGTCTCCGAGCCCGACGTGGCCGAGCATCTCGGCGATGCGCTGCTTGAGCGCGCCGCGGGCGAGGCCGTAGAGGTGTCCCTGGTGCCAGAGGTTCTCCCGGGCTGAGAGCTTCACGTCCACCGACTGCGCCTGGAAGACGACGCCGATGTGCCGGCGCACGTGGTTGGGCTGGGTCGCGACGTCGAATCCGGAGACGAGCGCGCGCCCGCCGCTCGGCAGCATGAGCGTCGAAAGGATGCGGAAGAGCGTGGTCTTGCCGGAGCCGTTGGGGCCGAGCAGGCCGAAGATCTCCGCCGGGCGGACGTCGAAGCTCACGCCGCGCAGCGCGGCGCGGTCGCCGTACTGGTGCGCGACGTTCTCCACGCGCACCACGGGCTCGGCCGGGCTGGCGGTGGAACGGGATGCTGGAGAAGGAGTAGTTACGGGCACGTCAGCGCACGTCGAGCATCATCAGGGCAAAGAGCGCGGGCAGGTAAAGGACGGTGGCGAGCAAGAGCTGGCGGGCGGCCGCCTTCGACTCCGGCGCGGAGGGCGTACTACCGTTGCGCCCAAGCCGGGCGGCGACGCACAGCGAAGCCACGCCCAGCAGGAACGCGCCGACCAGGTACACATTGCCCGACATCCCAAGGAACGAGGGCGCGAGCGTCACGGGGATGAGCAGCAGGGAATAGAAGACGACCTGGCGCACGGTGCGGCGGCCGGTGTCGTCGACCACCGGCAACATGCGGATGCCGGCGCGCCGATAGTCTTCCGAGTACAGCCACGCGATGGAATGGAAGTGCGGGAACTGCCACACCCACACGATGGCGAACAGCGCCAGCCCTTCCCACTCCAGGCGGCCGCGCAGGGCGGTCCAGCCGAGCAGGCCGGGCATCGCTCCGGGGAAGGCGCCGAGGAAGGTCGAGATGGGAGAAACTTTCTTGAGGGGCGTGTAGACGCCGAGGTAGACCGCCGAGGTCGCCAGCGCGAGCGCCGCGGTCAGCAGGTTGCCGGCGAGCGCGAGATAGAGGACCCCGCCGAGCGTCGCCAGCAGTCCGAGCGCGGCGGCGTGCCACACGGCCATGCGCTTCATCGGGAGCGGGCGGCGGTTGGTGCGCAGCATGAGCGCGTCGGCTTCGTGCTCGAGGACTTCGTTGAGCGCGGCGGTGCCGCCGGCGACCAGCCCGATGCCGAGCACGGCGTTCAGCACGTTCCAGGAAAGGGAAGAGATGCCGGCTTTCGCCGCGGCCATATAGCAGCCGCACCATGCCGTCATCATGACGAGCGAGGTCACGCGCGCCTTGAACAGCTCGGCGAAGTCGGTGACGACCGACGCGGGACGCGGACGCGCGACTGCCACGGTGCTCATGCGGTTGCCTTCTCCGAAGCCACTGCGACCTCTTCCTGCTCCTGCGAACGAAGATTGCGGTAGACCTGCGCGGTCAGCACCACGGAGGTCCCCAGCAG
The DNA here is from genome assembly GCA_035457425.1 of Terriglobales bacterium. Lineage (NCBI taxonomy): Bacteria > Pseudomonadati > Acidobacteriota > Terriglobia > Terriglobales > Terriglobales bacterium. The sequence goes on along the minus strand of DATIBR010000109.1, from coordinate 18,738 downwards.
CGCCGCGCCGGTCACCACGTGCGCGACCGTGCTCCAGACCATGAAGGGATGGGGCTGCGCGGCGTCGCGTCCCCATTCGACGCGCGCGAGGTAGGCTCCGAAGCCGAGCATCAACTGCGCCGCGACCAGGAACAGCAGCACGGTGGCGGGCCGGCGCAGGGTCGAGACATTGCCGTAACGGGCGAGCACGCGCGTCGCGACCCAGATGAGCAGCGCGGTCACGAGCAGGGCATTCAACACGTGCGGCACGAGGTAGGCGCCGGTGATCTGTTCGGCGGCGATGCGGTTGGCGCCGGTGGGACCGAGCTTCGTCCAGACGTGGCGGAAGGCCGCGCCGAGGATCAGTTGCGCGTAGAGCGCGACGAGCAGCACGACCGAGAGCGTGCGTAGCCCGGGCGTGCCTTCATCGCGCAGCGCCAGGCGGTCCTGCCCGACCCACGACCGGCTGGTGAACAGCGCCATCAGGACGGCGACGCAGAAGAACGTCTGGGCGAAGGTGGCGTGCGCCGACGAGACCGCCGGCGGCAGGTAATTCAAGACCGTGGTCCCGCCGAGCACGCCCTGGAAGATGACGAGCGCGAGCGCGCCCAGCGCGAGCCGGCGCAGCCAGCCGCGCGCGTCGGCGCGCCACGTCCAGACGGCCATCACGATGGTCAGCAGTCCGATGAGCTCGGCGATCATGCGGTGGCTGTGCTCGAAGCGGACGCCCCCGACCATGGGCGGGATCCGGTAGATGGAGCCGAACGAGGTGGGCCAGTCCGGGACAGCCAGGCCGGCGTCGTTGGAGGTGACCAGCGCGCCCGCCACCAGCAACACGAAGGTCGCCGACGCCAGCACGACGGCGAAGCGGTGGTGCGCACGGTTGTAGGTGGAGGTCAGGCGACTGCTCCCCGAAAGGGTATTTGTACCATGCCGGCGGAAACGTAGAAAGGGGCGGGCGAACCCGCCCCTCTCGCTTGCGATGCGTTTACTGGGCCTTGAAGGTGATGGTCTGGTCCTTCACGTCCGTCTTGGGCGCGACCTTGACCTTCATGGTCTGCTCGCCGAACTTCTCGTGCACGGCGGCGATGGTGTAATCGCCCGGTGGCAGGTCCTTGATCTCGAACTTGCCGTCCTTGCCGGTCACGGCGAAGTACGGGTGCTTCACCACGCCGAGGTACATCTTCATCCAGGGGTGCTGGTTGCACTTCACCGGGATCAGTACCTCGGGACGGGCGAAGGTCTTCTCGATGGGAGCGCCCTTCGGCGGCTGCGATTCGTTCCACTCCTTGTTGTCCTTGGGCGAGGGGTGGATGTTGTGGGTGGTGTCGTCGTCGTTCTTGATCTCGACCGTCTGGCCGGCCATCACGCCCAGCACGTGGGGATGGTAGCGGCAGCCCTGCTGGTCGATGGTGACCTTGTCCGTCGGGACGGGGAAGTTGGCGTTGGGCAGGCCTTCCTTGACGTAGACGAAGACGTTGGCGAGGTTGCCGTTGTCGACGACCACGGTCTCGGTCATATTCTCCGCGCCGGTCTTCTTGCAGGCGGGATCCTGGCTCATGTCGATCTTGGTCGGCTTGGGCGCGGTGCCGTCGAACTTGATGACGCCCGAGACGGCGGCCACCTGGCTCTTGTCGATGGTGGCCGGCTTGGCGGTATCGGCGCTAGGGGAGGTGCTCTGCTCGGTCTCTTCCTTCTTGCCGCAACCGGTCAGAGCCGCGAGGAACAACAGGGAGAGGAGCGCGGTCAGCGCTATCCATTTACGGTTCATAAACAGTCCTTAACCCTTTCTTATTGTCTGAGTGCCGTGAGTGAAACTAATCATTCTAGCGCGAAGCGCCCGCGCCGGGCCGCACCGGGGAGGCGGAAGCCGCCGGTGGCGCGTTCTGGCGCGGCAGCGCCCCGGTCTTCGCGGGAGCGGAGCCGCCGCGGCCCATCATGCCCGCCACCCGCCGTTGTTCTTCCGGCGTGAGCTGCATCATGTACCGCACCAGCAGCTTGGTGTGGTCCTTGTCGTAGCCCTGGAACGACGGCGGGATGGGACCGCTGAAGACCCACTGCTCGCCCTGCTTGTGGAACAGGCCGCTGGGCATCGAGGTGCCCGGCGAAATGGCCTGCGGGTCGATGATCCAGCGCTCCATCCACCCTGGCTTGAGACGCTCCTTCGCCAGCAGGAAGTTGGGCGCGGTTGCCGTCTTGTCGTGATTCGGGTCGCCGGTGGCGTGGCACTTCAGGCACGGCGCGGCCGCCGACGAGAACAGGCTGCGGCCCATCTCCATCTCCTTCGCGGTCAGAGTCTCCTGCCGCTGCGGGATGTAGGGCATGGGCTGCTGCGAGAGCGCCTGGAAGAAGCGCACCAGCTTCCGCAGCTCATTGTCCGACAGGAAGAAGGTCGGCATGCGCGCCTGCAGGTAGGGGCGCACGCCGTTCCGGTTGGTGTCGGTGGTGCTGAGCGACGGGTTCGACAGGAACTTCATCAGCCAGACGGGGTCGACGCGCGCGCCCTCGGTCAGCAGCTTGGGCGGAAGCTGCTCCTTCCAGTCCGCATCCTGGTAGCGCGCCATCGTCATCAGCGAAGTCTGCTGCCCGGGGACGAACTGGTGGCACCCCATGCAGTTGTACTTCTTGACGACCCACCAGCCTTCCTGGATGTCCTTGTCCGCGCCACGCGGCTGGTACTTGTAGCTTGCCGGCACGGTCGGGTCCTGGCTGCCCAGCAGGAAGGTCACGATGGCGTTGCGCTGCTCGTCCGTCAGGTGCGGATCGGGCATGCGCAGGTACTCTTCTTCCTTCTTTACCTTCTGCCGGCCTTCGATGTCGTAGTCGTAGAGGTTGGGGACGAGCAACTTGTGCTCGAAGAAGCCCTTCGTGTCGTACCAGGGGTCGATCTTCTTCGCGTCCGAGGGATACTTGCCGGTGTACCACGGCCCGATCTGCTCCTTGATCTTGGGCGTGAGGATCGGGTTGTGGCCGCCACGCTTCGCTTCTTCGGTCAGCAGGGCGAAGTCGAGGCGCTCGATGGGCTTGGAGCCTTCCTGCGTGAGCTCGGTGCCGATGCGGCCTTCGTCCTCGAAGCCGGCGATCTCGTGGCAGCCGGCGCAGCCGTACTGGCGGATCTTCGCGCGGCCCCGCTCCTTCAGGCGCGGGTCGTCCATGTAGGGGGCTTCCGGATAATCCGCCGCTTCCTTCTGCCGCAGCGTGGAGAGATAGGTGGCGACGTCGTTCGCGTCGGCCTCGCTGAGCCGCAGGATGGGCATCACGGTCATCTGCTGGTACTGGAGCTCGTGGCCGTCGTTCGGGCAGGTGGAGTGGTCTTCGTCAAAGACGTAGGGCAGGCCCTTCTTGGCGTAGTCCTCAGGTCCGATGTCCTTCTTCTCCGTCGGGCAGTAGGGGCGCAGCCGCTGGCGCGGGTTGTGGATCCAGCGCGCGAGATATTCCGGCGTGGCCTTCTCGCCGGTGCGCTCGAAGTTGGGCGCGAACTCGCCGCCCTGGCGGGAGTCGCCGCTGCCGACCGAGTGGCACGCCAGGCAGCCGCGGACCTCGAGCAGTTCCTTGCCGTGCGCCGCGTTGCCCGGCTTGGCCTTGGGCAGCGTGTCGGGCAGCGAAGTCTGCCACAGGTAAGCGCTGATGGCCTGGATGTCCTCGTCGTCGAGCCGGAAGTTCGGCATGCGCGTGCCGGGGCGGAAATCCGTCGGCTTCTTCAGCCACACCGGGATCCAGTTCTTGTTGAGCTTCGCCCGGATCTCCTTGAGGTTCGGGCCGATCTTCTTCATGTCGTGCAGGGCGCTCTTGAGCTGCACGTCGTATTGCTCGATGCGGGCGGCAACGTGCGAGTTCTCGATGCGCAGGTTCTCCGCCTGCTGGTAGTACATGTTGGCCGTGTTGTTGTCTTCGGCCTGGTCGCCCTTCTTGGACAGGACCGCCGCCTGGTGCAGGTTGTCCCTGATCTGGCCTTCGAGCTGCTTGAACTGCTGGCGGAAGAACGTGACGTCTTCCGGCTCCTTGTCGTAGCCCTCGTAGCGATGGCAGCCGTTGCAGCCGCGCAGCCGGAAGAGCTCCTTGCCGCGATCGATGACCTTGCCCAGCTCCGGCCCCTGGCCGGGCGCGGCCAGCACCATGTCGGCCGCGTGACAGGTCTGGCAGCCGGCTTCGACGTTCTCCTTCTTCCACATCGGCCACAGCCAGTGCTCGTAGGTGCCGTGCGCCTTCTCCACGCTGGAGGTGGCGCGGCCGTTGCCGCCGTGGCAGGGCGAGCAGCCGAATTTCTCCGGGTCATGGATGGCGAGCAGTTGCCGCGCAGGGTGCGAGACGAACGCCATCGCGTACTTGTCGGGCTTCTTGTCCCTGGCCGTCATGTTCGCCGGCGTGATGTCCAGCACCTGGCGCGCGCCCATGTGGCAGGACTCGCAGCGGTCGACCAGGTTCGCCTCGTTCACGTTGATCTGGACGATCTTGGGATCCCAGTCGCGGTTGGCCCTGCGCAGGTTGTCGAGCGCCTCGGGCGAGAGGTCGACCATGTTGTCGGCCAGGTACTGGCTCATCTTCGCCTGCGCGTCTTTTTGCGGCTTGGTGAGCTCGGCGAGCTGCGCGACCAGCGCGGCCTTCTGGTCTTTCAGTCCGAGGTAGAGCTGCTCCAGTTCGTGGAAGCTCATCGGGCCCTTCTTGCCTTCGCCCGGGATCTCCACGGTGAACTGCTTCTTCTCCTGGTACTCCTTCAGCGCCTTCGCTTTCTTCTCCCGGCTGCTGTCGCTCTCGGTCGTCTCCATGTCGTAGGTGTCGGCGGCGACGTGCGCGCGCGCGTCGACGAACGCTTCCTGGACGATGGCGATGTCCTGGTTGAGCTTGCTGAGCTGCTTGTTGATGTCGTCGACCTTGGGCTTGATGTCGGCGCTGATGCGGTCGTAGTCGGCCTTGAGCTTCTGGTATTCCGCGCCGGCCATCAGGTCCTGCTCGGCCTGCGCGGAGCGCGAGCGCACCGACTTCAGGAAGTTGTCGTAGCGGCTCTTGAACTCCGTCTGGAAGCCCTTCCACGGGCGCGTGCCCCAGCCTTCGTCGTAGATCGCCCAGAACAGCGTGAACAGCAGGATCACGATGGCGATCAGGTAGGGAAACGCCAGCGATCTGCTGGTCACGGGATCGTCTTGCGGCGGCAGTTGCTCAGCCATTTTTCCGTCTCATCCCTCAGGCTAACGACTCACGACTCACAACTCGCAACTAGATATTGAACCAGGGTGTGACCCAGACGTACTTGATGTGGAACAGCAGGCGCGCCAGCATCTTCACCGGCAGCGAGACCATCAGCAGCATGAGGAACATCATGGTGTTGTATTGCAAGAAGCTCATGCGCCGGTAATCCTTCGGGTTGTAACGCTTGAAGAGCGTGTGCGTCAGCAACCCGCCGACAATGAAGTACGCACCCACCACGACCGCGCCGAAGATACCCTTCAGCGGCTGCGTGGTGATGCCGAGGATGTCCGGCAGGTCGCGGTTCACCTCATAGATGACCTTGTTGTGGTCCCAGACCTGCCCCGGCCAGAACCACTGCCATCCCGGGCCGCGGATGAAGGTACCGATGATGATCATCGAGACCCACAGCACGATGAACCCGAACACGAACGTCCCGATGGCGAACTTGCGCTGCTTGATGGTGTAGTAGCCCGAGCCCAGCGGATTGGTGTCGATGTAGGGGATGGCCATCAGCCCGATGATGATGAGCGTCGGCATCACCACGCCCGCGATCCACGGGTCGAAGTAGACCAGCATCTCCTGCAGTCCGAGGAAGTACCACGGCGCTTTCGCCGGGTTCATGGTGAGGTTGGGATTCGCCGGCTCTTCCAGCGGCGCGTTCAGGGTGATCGACCACACCATCAGGATGATGGTCACGATGATGGCCGCGAGGAACTCGACGCGCAGCAGGAACGGCCACACGTGGATCTCTTTCGACCAGCCGGGCTGCCACGGGAAGGTCTTGCGGTGGTGCGTCTTGGCCATCGCGGGGTCGGCTTCGAGCTGGCCGATGAGCGCGTCGTTGGCGCGCGCCTGCTTCCACGCCAGCCAGCAGTAGAAGACCACCAGCGGCAGCAGCGCCACGATGGGCACGTTGTCAGGCGTCGAGGAGATCTCCCAGAGCTGTCGCCAATCCACTTAGTTCACCTCACCCGAAAAAGAGTCGATGATGAGATCCTTCGCTTCGCTCAGGATGACACCAACGGAGATCTTCACCGGCGCGCCTCCTTCACTTCGCTCTCGAGGATGACCGGCGCGGGACCGCTGATGCCGCCGTCCTTACGCACGCGCCAGAAGTGCACGATCATGAAGATGGAAGCGATGATGGGAATGCCGATGCAGTGCCAGATGTAGGCGCGCAAGAGCGCGTTCGCGTCGACGATGGAGCCGCCGAGCAATCCGAACCGCACGTCGTTGTACGGCGTCATGCCCAGCTCCGGGCCGAATGGGCCCTCATGCCCGAGCAGGGGAGTGGCACGCGCCATGTTGGTGCCCACGGTCACGGCCCAGAATCCGAGCTGGTCGTCGGGCAGCAGGTAGCCGGTGAACGAGAGCAGCATCGTCAAAACCAGCAGGATGACGCCGACGTTCCAGTTGAACTCGCGCGGCTTCTTGTAGCTGCCCGTCAGGAACACGCGGAACATGTGCAGCCACACCGCGATGATCATCAGGTGGGCGGCCCAGCGATGCATGTTGCGCAGCAGCTTGCCGAACGGGACGTCGTGCTCCAGGTACAGGATGTCGCGGAAGGCCTGCACCTTCGTCGGGTGGTAATAGAACATGAGCAGGACGCCGGTGAAGGTGAGGACGATGAAGAGGTAGAAGGTGATCCCGCCCATGCCCCAGGTGTAGTTGTAGCGGACGGCGTCGCGGTTGATCTTCGCCGGGTGGAGGTGCAGGAACACGTTGGAGAGCACGCCGAGGGCGCGGTTGCGGGGCGTGTCGTCGTGCTTGTGCCGGAAGATGGAGGTGAAGATCTGGGTCTTGGTCGGATCTTTGACGATCTCGACCTGCTCCTTCACCTTTTCCTTCATCTCGTCGGGCAGGGTCTTCACGTCGTCTTTCAACGACGTGAGCAGGCCCTTGCCGTTGGAGCCGTTGCCACCGGCCGGCGGCGCTTTCTTGTCCTTCGTCTCGTGCTCTGCCATCTCTGGTCCTTATACCGAGAGGAACGCGTTCTCTTTGTTGAAGTCGCTTTGCTCGTAGGGGACGCCCTTCGGCCACATGAAGAGGCGGCTGGTGTCGACGACGATCTGCCCGGTGGGATCGAGCTCGACGTGTGCGCGGTCCATGGGGCGCGGCGCGGGGCCCTCGAAGTTCACGCCTTCGGAGTCGTAACCCGAGCCGTGGCACGGGCATTTGAACTTGTTCTCGGCCGGCTTCCAGTCGGGCGTGCAGCCCAGGTGCGTGCAGCGCGCGTAGATGACGAACAGGCGGTCGGGCGTGCGGTCCACCCAGATGCGGTACTGCGCCTGCCACTTGGTGTCGACGCCGATGCCGTAGTCGGAGGGATAGCCGATCTTGAAGACGGTGCTGGGCTCGAACAGCGTGCGGGGCAGGAAGAAGCGGAAGAACGCGAGCAGCCACGCGCCCAGGAACGCGGCGACCGACGCCCAGACGAGGCGGCGGCGGGTCTGGTCGATCTCGGTGTTGCGGGGGCCGGTGGAAGCGACGCCGCCGGACTGCGCGGCTTTGGAAGTGCCGACGGCCGGCGTGCCGACGTAGCGATTCGCGGTGGCGCCGCGAGCGACGGTGGCCGCCGCGCTCGGCGGCGGCTGCGTGGGACCCGCGGGAGCGGCGGCGCGGGGCGCCGCAGGCGCGGCCGGCTTTGCGGCCGACGGTGCAGCGGGCGCGGCCGGAGCCGCGGGCGTTTCGCCGGCCGGCGCGAGGCCGGCTTCTTCCGGCGTCAGCAGCGGCAGGCCCATCTTCTTTCTATAGGCATTCTCGGACGCGAAGCGAGAAGGCGAGAGCTTCTTCACTTCGCCCGCGGGAGCGGGCGGAGCGTTGGTGGGCGCGGGGACGTTGGCGGAGGCGGGCGCTTGCGGCGCAGCGGGAGGCGTCGCCGCCTTGGTCTGGCTGCCGGCCGGCGTGGTGGCCGGCGCGGCGCCGCTCAACTGCGCGACGTACTCCTCCATCGTGAGGGGAGGCAGTCCCTGCCGCTTGCGGTAGGCGTTCTCCGCCGACAAGCGCGAACTGCTGATCGGACCTACTGGTTTCTCGTCAGCCATATCCCTTTCGTTTTTCCGAGGGCTCCGCAGCAAGCTGCTTCGCCCTCGCGCTTTGCTCGCGCTATTCCGGCGCTCGCTCCGCGCTCACCCTAATCCGCGGCTACCAGAGACTCTTCTTCACGCTTTCGGACTACTACGGTGGACAGCTTCTGCAGCACCAGGCCGGCGAGCGCCCGGATGAACGCCGGCGAATCGTTGAGGCCGGGGGTCATCTCGAACTGCCGAATGCCGAGCCGCATGGCCATCTCGCGCGCCTCGTGGTCGATCTCGCCGAGGGTTTCGACGTGGTCGGAGACGAACGCGATGGGAACCACGCACAGGTCCTGGATCTTCTGCTCCGCCATCTCGCGGATGGTGGTGCGCAGCGGGGGCTGCAGCCACTTGCTGGCGCCGACCTTCGACTGGTAGCAGAGGCGGTGCGGGTTGGGCCAGCCGCCACGCCGCATCACGAGCGCGACCGTCTCCTCGATCTGCCGCTGGTAGGGGTCGCCTTTCTCGATGACCGCGACCGGAACGCTGTGCGCGCTGAAGACGAGCTCGGCGGCGCGCGGGTCAGGGAAGCGCGCCAGCGTCTGGTCGATCTTCTCGCAGACAGCGTCGAGGTAGCCCGGGTACGAATAGAACTCGCGCACCAGGTGCGTCGGGATGGTCGAGAACCAGCGGCGCTCCCACTCGTTCAGGCTGCTGCCGATGGTCGTGGTCGAGTACTGCGGGTACATCGGGAGCAGTACGACCTCGTCCACGCCGGCGGCCGCGAGCTGGTCGATGGCTTCCTGGGTGAAGGGATGCCAGTAGCGCATGGCGACGACGCAGGTCGCGTCGAGACCATAGGCGCTCAGCTCGGCCGCGAGCGCCTCCGCCTGGCGCTCGGTGTGGCGCCGGATGGGCGAGCAGCCGCCGATGACCTGGTAATGATGCTGTACTTTTTTCGCACGGGTGGTGGAGATGAGCTTGGCGAGCGGCTTGCGCCCGAGGCGCGCGAACGGGAAATCGATGATGTCGGGATCGCAGAAGAGATTGAAAAGGAAAGGCTCGATGGCCGCCAGACTATCCGGCCCACCGAGCTGAAAGAGCACTACGCCGATCCGACGCTTGTCTTCAGGCATCTGGGGAGAAACCCGAGCGAACGCGGCAGTTTAAAGAATGCCGCGCAGCGCGTCAAATCCTGTTCGTTCTTTGCTCGCCGCGCCGGCTCCGTTATCATGCCGCTCCCCCATTTCACCTGTTCGAGGGCAGCCATGAAGCCACGCGCGCTCGCCTGCGTGCTGTTGTTCGCGCTCCTTGCCGCCGGCCAGAAGCCAGCGGATAAGCCGGAGAAGAAGAACGTGATGGCGTTCGCCAACGGGGCGGTCGTGGTGTCGTTCACCGACCAGTACAGCCACGCCTTCGGCGCGCTCAACCTGCTGGACGGCGGCACCGAGATGTGGTCGTCGGAAGACCAGGCGAAGCCGCCGCATGAGTTTGTCATCGAGCTAGCGCAGCCGTATCGCCTCGAGGCGGTCACGTTCGACAGCACGACCGCGCAGGAGCCGAGCTACCCGGGGATCTCGGCCAAGGGGGTCGAGGTCTGGGTGTCGCAGGCGTCCGCAAAGGCGGGGTTCCGCAAGGTCGCGGCCGCCGAGCTGCCGAAGCAGGCGGTGCACGACGTCCCGCTGCCCGCCGGCACGGTGGCGCGCTGGGTGAAGCTGGTCGTGACCGGCAACCACGGCAACGCGAACTACACCGAGCTCACGGAAGTACGGGCGACCGGCGCGCCGGTGGGGGCCGCGACGACGCCGAAGATCACGGGCAACTACAAGACCAACTACGGCGACTTGAACCTGAGCAGCACGGGAGGCCGCATCACCGGCTGCTACTACGAGGGCAGCGGGGTGGTGAACGGCGCCAGCGACGGCCGCAACATCAACTTCGAATGGCGGCAGCCCGGGCGCAGGGGGACCGCGGTGATGGTGCTCTCTTCCGCCGGCGCGCTCAACGGCTACTGGTTCGAGAACGGCGCGCGGCAAGGCGTGTGGTTCGGCGAGCGGCTGAGCGACACACCGAAGTCGTGCGCGCGCGCCGCCAGCGTGAAGGAATCGCTGGACGCCTCCGGGCGCGCCGTGCTCTATGGCGTGCACTTCGACTCCGACTCCGCCCAGCTGCGCGCCGATTCCGCTCCCACGCTCAGCGATGTGGTCGCTGCTCTGAAGGCGCAGCCCGCGTTGAAGCTGCGGGTCGAGGGCCACACGGACTCGACCAACACCGACGCCTACAACCTCGACCTCTCCAAGCGGCGCGCGCAGGCGGTGGTCGCGTGGCTGGTGGGGAAGGGCATCGACGGGCGGCGGCTCACGGCCGAGGGCTTCGGCAAGGCCAAGCCGGTGGCGGACAACGGCACGGCGCAAGGGCGCGCGCTCAACCGCCGCGTCGAGGTGGTCGCGATCCAGTAGCCGGAACGCAACCTCGCGCGTCTATTCGGGTATAACGTTCCTACGGGGGACATCTATGCAACGCACGCTCGCGGCCGTCATGACCTTCCTGCTGCTCGCCTCGCAGAGCTGGGCGACGTGCGGCGGAGGCGGCGGAGGGGGCACGGGCGGGATGTCGCGCGGCGGCATCGACCCGAGCCTCGCGCCCGCGACGTACCAGGTGCCGTGGCGTCTGGTCGAGCCCAAAGACGTTCCCAAGGACGGCCTCGTCGTGTACTGGTTCCCGACCGGCGACCTCGAGCTGCGCAACTCCAGCCTGCGTGAGTCGCGTCTGCTTTCGCTTTACGCGCAGCAGTGCGTGACGATGGGCGTGGTCGACGTGCGCAACGAGATCGGGGCGAAGTACGTGATGAAGGGCACGCTGCCGGTCGTGGTGCTGGTGCAGGCTTCCGACGGCGCGGAGCTCGACCGGCTGGAAAACACCGAGGGCAAACTGAAGGTGGGCGACGTCGAGAAGCTGGTCGAGAAGGAAGTGAAGAAGCGGGAATCGGCGATCAAAGAGAAGCTGGAGAGCGCCAAGGCGAAGGCGAAGGCGGGCGAGAACGAGGCGGCCATCGCCGAGTTGCGTTCGGTCGCGGCACAGAAGTGCATGTTCCCCGGCAAGGCCAAGGACGCGGTGAAGCAACTGAAGAAGCTGGGCGTGAACGACGTGAATGCCGAGGCGATGCCGGACGCACCGAACTTCGACGCGCGGCTCAGCGCGAAGATCCAGCAGACGATGGCCGCCGGCCTGCGCGCGGAGAACGCCGAGCGCTACGAGGAGGCGCGCAAGCTTTACCTCGCGGCCTCGCGGCTCGACCCGAATGACGCTACGCCGCTGCGCTATCTGGGCGAGCTTTACCGCCACCACACGGGCGAGTGGGAGAAAGCGCGCGCGGTGTTCGAGCGCATCCTCGCGATGCCGGCCGACCCGCTCTCGCGCGCCGTCGCGCTGCATGGACTGGGCAAGATGACCATCCACGAAGGCGACTTCAAGAAAGGGCTCGCGCTGATGGAAGCCTCGGTCCGCGAGTTCCCGCTGCCGCTGGCGTACCGCAACCTCGCGGTCTATTGGAACTCCGAAGGCGACCGCGCGAAGGCCGACCACTACACGCGCGAGGCGCTGAAGCTCGACCCGAACGAGCCGTTCAACGTCGTGTTCGCCGCGGCCTTCCTGGCGGGCAACGGGCACGGCGAGGAAGCCCTGAAGATCGCGCGCGAGCACGGGTCGCTCTTGCCCGCTTCCTATAATCTCGCCGCCATCTACGCGCAGCTCGGCCAGAAGGAGAAAGCGCTGGCGCTGCTGAAGCGACACTTCTTCGAGTACGAGCGCTACCAGGCGGTCCGCAGCAAGGAGATGATGGAAGCGCGCGTGGACGCGGTGTTCGCGTCGCTGTTCCGCGACCCGGCGTTCGTGGAGCTGACGAAGGGCGCCGACGGGATGCTGGCGGAGCCGATGGCGAAGCCGGCAGGGAACTAGCGCGGCCGCCAGGAGCGCGCTGGCAGCAGCGATCCGACATTGTTCCGCGCGCCGTCGTCCGGCGGCGGAAAATATTGTTTGCGCGGGTGTCCTGGAACCGACCGCCACCGCATCCAACCGGTAGTGAAACCCAAAGACCTAGCGAAGGCAGGCCTGCGCATTTTGACGGGCAGCGTCCCGTTGTTGTCGATCGAGATCACGCGCGAATGCCCGCTGTCGTGCCCCGGCTGCTACGCCTACGGTGACTCGCACCTGGGCGGCGGGGTCACGCTCTCCGAGCTGAAGGACTATCGCGGCGACGAACTGGTGGAGGGCGTGATCGCGCTGGTGCGCAAGCATCGCCCGCTGCACGTCTCGCTGGTAGGCGGCGAGCCGCTGGTGCGGCATCGCGAGCTGAGCCGCATCCTGCCGGCGCTGAGCGCGATGGGAGTGTGGACGATGGTCGTCACCAGCGCCGTGATCCCCATCCCGCTGGAGTGGAAGAGCATTCCGCAGGTGGTGGTGACGATCTCGGTGGACGGCCTGCCGCACCACCACGACGTGCGCCGCAAGCCCGCGACGTACCAGAAGATCCTGGAGAACATCGCGGGGCGGCGCGTGAACGTGCACCTGACCATCACGCAGCCGATGCTCGAATCGGAGGGCTACCTGGCCGAGTACCTTGCCTTCTGGAGCCGGCAGCCGGAGGTCAACCGCATCTGGCTCAGCACCTACACGCCGCAGCGCGGCGAGCGCGCGGCGGAGATGCTCACGGAGAGCGGGCGCGCGCGGCTGGTGCGCGAGCTTCCCGAGCTGCGCCACCGTTTCCCGAAGCTGCTGGCGCACGCGGACACGGGGGAAGCCCTGCTGCGCCCGCCGGCGAAGCCGGAAGAGTGCACGTTCGCGCGCATGTCGGTGAACTACTCGGCCGACCTGGCCACGCGGGTGGAGCCGTGCATCTTCGGCGGCGATCCGGATTGCAGCCAGTGCGGCTGCGCCATCTCGACGGGACTGCACGCCATCCAGCCGATGCGAATGGTCGGGCCGGTGCGCCTGCGGCACCTGGTGCGGGCCTCGGCCTTCGTAGGGAGGTTCGTGAACCGGTTGCGAGGGATCGCGATCCCGCGCTGGGAGAAGCGCGTGCCGCCTAAGCCCGCGCCGGTCCTCTACATGCCGGAACCGCCAACGAAGCAGAAGGCAGCCGCTTCGGGGCAGAGCGCTAGCCGGCAGTCGTCACTTCAGTGAAGGACTCGATCTCCGTCCATGGGCTGACATACGCCGACGATTCGAGGGGCTTGGCGTATCTGTCCGGGCGATTCGTTTCGAGGATGTCGTAGAGCAGATCCTCGTACTCATCGTCGATCATTATCAGCTTTGCCCTGACTACCTCGCCATTGGAGAACGTCAATACGGCGATGGCATCTCGTTTGCAGAGGGTTCGAAGCTGCTCAACCTGTTCCTTCGAGATCATCCCGCGGTCGCGCTGACGGGCTGCTGCATCGCTTCGATGACGGCGTCGGCGAACTCGCTGGTGCCGGCCGTGCCGCCCACATCCTTGGTGAGCTTGTCCTTCTTGCGGCGATAGACCTCGTCGAGCGCGTTGCGCATGCGATCGGCGGCGTCGCGCTCGCCGATGTGCCGCATCATCAGGATCGACGACTGCAGCACCGCGGTGGGGTTGGCGATGTTCTTGCCCGCGATGTCGGGCGCCGAGCCGTGCACCGCCTCGAAGACCGCGATCTCGTGCCCGATGTTGGCGCCGGGCACCAGGCCCAGCCCGCCCACGAATCCCGAGCACAGGTCGCTGATGATGTCGCCGTAGAGGTTCTCCATCACCAGCACGTCGTACTGGTAGGGGTTCATGACGAGCTGCATGCAGGTGTTGTCGACGATGTGCTCGCCGTAGGTGATCTCCGGATACTCCTTGGCCACGTTGCGCGAGCAGCGCAGGAAGAGGCCGTCGGAGAGCTTCATGATGTTGGCCTTGTGGATGGCGTGGACCTTCTTGCGGCCTTCGCGGCGCGCGTACTCGAACGCCCAGCGCGCGATGCGGGTCGAGGCTTTCTCGGTGATGATCTTCAGGCTCTCGACCACTCCGGGCACGACTTCGTGCTCGATGCCGGCGTAGAGCGACTCGGTGTTCTCGCGCACGATGATGAGGTCGAGGCCGGGGTAGCGGGTCGGGATGCCGGGCAGGTTGTAGATGGGCCGGAAGTTGGAGAAGAGCTCGAACTTCTTGCGCAGCGCGACGTTGATGGAGGGGAAGCCGCCGCCGATGGGGGTCGTCACCGGACCCTTGAGGCCGACCTTGGTGCGCTCCAGCGACTCGATGAGCTCCTTCGGGATGTACTCGTGGAACTTCTCGTAGGCCTCCGCGCCGGCCGCGAAGCGCTCCCACTCGAACTTGACGCCGGTGGCCTCGAGCACGCGGACCACGGCGTTGATGACTTCGGGGCCGATGCCGTCGCCGGGAATGAGGGTTACTTTATGAGCCATTCCGTAGTCCCATATTGCTGATTTTCAATCGCCGATCGCCGATCGAGCTGTGGGTAGATCGGCAATTCATTTCGCCTTCACCGTCGCCTTGTCCTTCAACAGGTCCTTCAGCTCGTGCATGAACTCCTTCACGTCCTTGAAGTCCATGTAGACGGAGGCAAAGCGCACGTAGGCGACCTTGTCGAGCTTCTTGAGTCCGCGCATGATCATCTCGCCGACCTCGCTGGTCTTGCGCTCGCGCTCGGGCGAGTCGATCACGTACCCCTCGACCTCGTTGACGATCTGCTCCATCTTCCCCATCGAGACCGGGCGCTTCTCGCAGGCGCGCAGGATGCCGTTGAGCACCTTCTGGCGGTCGAACTTCTCGCGCCGGCCGTCCTTCTTGACCACCATGTACGGGATCTCGTCGATACGCTCGTAGGTGGTGAAGCGCTTCTCGCACTTCAGGCACTCGCGGCGCCGGCGGATGGATTCGCCTTCCTTACTCTCGCGCGAATCGACCACCTTGTCGTTCACGAACCCGCAAAAAGGACATTTCATGGGGACGGGGGATTTTAGCAGCTATTGATTCACTTGTTGACTGGTTCACCGGCTGATTTCGCGAGGTCTTGCGAGAAGCAGTGGGCCTGTGGTCAATCCTTGAGCTGGGACTCGGCTTCGATCTCGCGGAGGGAGATGTGCTCCCGGCGCGCCAGCACCAGCCCGGCAGGGATGACGGCCATGAAGGTGATGACCCAGAGCATGACGCCGCAGCTTACGGCCAGCTCCTGCGGGACGACGAAGACGTGCGCCAGGACCGCGATGGTGGCGAGCTGGGAACCTCCGCCGACGCCGGGCAACTGCAGCATGGAGCCGGCCATGCTCGCCACCATCAGCAGCACGACGTGCGGCAGCACGATGCCGTGCAGCCGCGGGTCAGGGTAGGCGCGCGTGACCTCGACGTAGGCCAGGCCGATCATCAGCCAGATGGTGAACGAGATTCCCAGCAGCTGGGCGAACGCCCAGGGGCTGTGCAGCGTGTTCAGGCCTTCGCCGAAGCTGCGGACCTTGTGCGCCAGCCGGTGCGCGGTGTGCGGGAACCAGCGCCGGAGGCGGCCTTCGATCCACTCGGCGAGCGCGTTACCGTTCCTGCGGATGACGAAGGCCATCACCGCCACCAGCGCCACGCCGCCGATCAGGATGTACCCGCCATAGCGCAGGCGCGCGAGCGCGTTGGGCGCCTGCTGGAAGAAGGGGATGGTCGAGAACGTCCCGGAGAACAGCGCCAAGGCGAGCAGCAGCGCGACCGAGCCGGTGTCGAAGATGCGCTCCACCATCCAGACCGCGATCTGGGAAGGGAAGGTGAGGTTCTCGCGGCGGGCGATGAGGTAGGGCCGGATGAATTCTCCCGGGCGCCCCAGGAGCGCGAGCCCGGTGAAGCCGATGAACTGCGGCGGCGTGAGGCGCGCGGCGCTGGCCTTGCACACCGGCTTGAGAAAGATGCGCCAACGCACCGCGCGCAGGTAATAGACCGCGTAGATGAGCGCGACGGCGGCGAGCAGGCGCCTGGGGTCGGCTTCCTGGGTGCGGGCCCAGAAGACCGCCCAGTCGAAGGTCTTCCACGTCCGGAATTGGAGGTAGATGAGCGCCGCCAGCACGGCGAATACGGCGGCCAGGATGAGGGCGCGGCGCTTCGTCACGGACTAAGACAGTACACAGTCCACGGTACACAGTCCACAGTGGCCGCTTGGCGACTGTGGACTACTGTGGACTGTGGGCTAGTTCCCAGCGGCAGGAGTGGTTGCAGCGGCAGCCGTCTTCTTAGCCTTCGCGGCCTGAGCGGCGGCGCGGCGCTGCGCCAGCTTCTTGGCGTTGTACTCGCGGATGATGCGGCGGATGTAGGACTGGGTCTCGCGGTAGGGCGGCACGCCGCCATACTGCTGCACGCGATGCTCGCCGGCGTTGTAGGCCGCGAGGGCCTTGATAGCGTCGCCGTCGTACTGCTCGAGCAGGGCACGGAGGTGGCGGGTGCCGGCGTCGACGTTGGCCTCGGGGTCGTAAGCGTCCTTGACGCCGAGCCTGCCGGCGGTGGCGGGCATGAGCTGCATCAGGCCCTGCGCGCCCTTGCGCGAGCGCGCCTTGGGGTTGCCGCCGCTTTCGGCGCGAATGACCGCCTCGATGAAGTCCTGGTCGATCCGGTGCTGCTCGGCGGCCTTGCCGGCGAGGGCATGGACGTCGAGCCGGGAAGTACGACCGGCGGGCGGGTCGCCCGCGTCCCCACGAGCCGGCGGCACGTACTCTTCGTGGCGGATCTCGGCGATGTCGGAGGTCGCGACCTCGGCGTAGCCGCCGGAGCTGACGTAGAGGCGCGTGCGGTCGCCGGCGACCTCTCGGCGCTCGTGGCGGATCTCGAAGCCGTTGCGCAGGACGGCGATGTCCGCCGCCAGGCACGGCAGAGCTGCGCCCAGGAGCGCCAATAGCCCGAGTTTTCGAAGCACCTGCACGTCTTTATTGTATCCAGCTCTGCCGCATCCAGAGCACCCGAATCAGAGCGCGACCCACTGTTCGATGGCGGCGGCCACGCCGCTCTGGTCGTTCGGCAGAGTCACGGGCCAGCCGCTCTGCCTCAGTTCCTTGGATGCATTCCCCATCAGCACCGGCAGGCCGGCGAAGGCGAGCATCTCGAGGTCGTTGTAGTTATCGCCGATGGCCATGACCTGCTCGCGGGCGCAGCCGCGGTGCTTGGCCCAGCGCTCGAGCGCGTGGCCCTTGGAGCAGCCGCGGTTCAGGACGTCGACGATGCACAGGTCGCGGTGGTCGTACTGGGTGCGGAGCACGGTGACGTCGCTGGCGACCGCGGCCTGGGCGAGGCTGTCGAGGGCCTCGCGCATGCGCGCGACTGTGCCGCAGAACATGGTCTGGATGGGGTCCTCGGTGAGTGCGCGCTCCACCGGGATGACGAACTGGAGGAACTGCTCGTTCTTTTCCAGCCAGCGCTGGATGCTCTGCGTGAGCTCGTCCATGCGCTCGAGCACGAGCGCTCCCTTTTCTTCCTTGTCGAAGGTGATGACGATGTTGCCGCGGAAGCGGTCCATCTCGGCGACCAGGCGGCGCGCGGTCGAGGCCGGGAGCAGGTCGCGGTGAAAGGGCTCGCCGGCGGTGGACTTGGTCACGGCGCCGTTGGAGCTGATGAGCCACATCGGGAATCCGAGCTGCTCGGCGATGGGCAGGGCGAAGGCATGGCGCCGCCCGGTGACCAGCACGACTTCCACTCCGGCCTCGTGCGCGCGCCGGAGAGCCGCCAGGTTCGCCGCCGAGATCTGGAAGTGGGGGTCGAGCAGGGTGCCGTCGATGTCGATGGCCAGCAGGCGAATAGAGCGCTTCACGGTTCGATTCTACAGGTGCTATATTGCGCGGCGTCCCCCACATGTTCGGCTTCTTCTACGGTTACGGGATCTTCCTGCAGATCTTCGCGGTCATCCACTGGCTGCGGCGGCGGCCGGATACCTTCTGGCTGTGGATCATCCTCATCGGCGGCTGGATCGGCGCGGCCGCGTACCTGATCGCCGAAGGCCTGCCCGACCTCGCCCTGCTGGCGCCTACCTTCAAGGGCTTCCCGCGGCGCAAGCGCATCAAGGAATTGCAGACCATCATCCTCGACAATCCCGCGCCGGGGAACTACGAGGAGCTCGCCGACCTGCTGCGCGAAGAGGGCCGCACGCGCGAGGCGCGCGAGGCTTACGACAAGGCCATCACGGCGCGGACGGTGACGCCGCATCCGTTCTATGGGCGGGCCCTCGCGGAGCTCGACACCGGCGAGTTCGGCTCCGCGGCCCGCGACCTCGAGCAGGTGCTGAAGTTCGACAGCGACTACGACTACGGGCGCGCAGCCGGCCTGTACGCGCTGGCGCTGGCGCGGAGCGGGGAAGCGGAGCGTGCCGCCGCCGCGTTCGAGGGAGCCACGCGGCTTTCCACGCTTTCCGAGACGCAGTTCAATTACGCTGTCTTCCTGCACACGCAGGGGAAGGACAGCGAGGCGCGCGATTGGGCCAACCGCATCCTGACGAAGAAGGCTACGCTGCCGCGCTATCTGAAGCGCCGGGAGCGGCCGTGGTTCCGCAAGGCCGCGGGGCTGCTGAAGGAA
>DATIBR010000108.1 GCA_035457425.1 Terriglobales bacterium | reverse complement strand
CTCGTTGCCGGTGGCGGCGCCACTCCGATCCAAGCTGCCTGGATCTCCAGCATCGGGATCTGCTCGAGGTCGCCCTCGTTCATCAGGATCGGCGCGCCGGTCGCGGCCTTCAGCTTCATCGCGCCGCCGATGTGGTCGATGTGCCCGTGCGTGATCACGATCTGCTTCACGCTCAGGCCGTGGCGCTGCACGATGGCGAGCACGCGCTCGATGTCGTCGCCGGGATCGACCACCATCGCCTCCCGCGTCGTCTCGTCTCCGATGACCGAGCAGTTGCACTGCAGCGGGCCGACCGGAAAGACCTCGTGGATCATCTCGCTATCCTAACTCCTGCAATGAAAAAGCCTCCGGCTCTCCGGAGGCTGGGGAAGTGTGCACCGCTACTTCGGTGGCTGCTTCTCCGCCGGCTGCTGCTGCTGCTGCGGCTGTGGAGTCGGCGTGGGCTGGGCCTGCTGCGTCTGCGCCGGAGCGGCCTTCTCGCCCTCCATCACCGAGCCGGTCGAGCCGCCGCCGCGCTTCACCAGGATGGCCAGCGAGATCGAGGTCACCATGAAGATGATGGCCGACCACGTGGTCGCCTTCGAGAGCAAGGTCGCCGCGCCGCGCGGGCCGAACGCCGTTTGGCTCCCCTGGCCGCCGAACGTGGCCGCGATGTCCGCGCTCTTCCCGTGCTGCAGCAGCACGACGACGATCAGGAACATGCAAACGATGACGTGTAACGCGCTGATGACTCCAACCATGCGAAGCCCGGCTCGCCGGGAACCTTTCTCTAGCTGAAACTTATGGTGCGGAAGGGGGGATTTGAACCCCCACGCCTTTCGGCGCCACCCCCTCAAGATGGTGTGTCTGCCAGTTCCACCACTTCCGCACACCTTTTGGGGCCACGCGCACGCCGGACCGCAGCCTGGCTGCGACCTCCTGACTGTGCACGGGGACACTACTGAGAGGCACTTCGATTATAACAAAACGCCCTTCGCTGACTCTCGGGCCTAGTACTTCACGATCGCGGCGAAGGACTTCGGGTCGAGCGACGCCCCGCCGACCAGCGCCCCGTCGATCTCGACCTCCGACATCAGGGCGGTGGCATTCTCCGGCTTCACGCTGCCGCCGTACAGGATGCGCATCGCCTGCGCCGCCCCTTCGCCGAATGCCTTGACCGCCTCCGCGCGGATCAGCCGGTGGGCGTCGGCCGCCATCTGCGGCGTCGCGGTCTTGCCGGTCCCGATGGCCCACACCGGCTCGTAGGCCACGGTGATGGGCGCGGCTTCCACGCCCGAGAGGCCACGGAAGGCGTTCACCGTTTGCCGGCGCAGGACTTCCTCGGTCAGCCCGGCCTCGCGCTCCTGCAACAGCTCGCCCACGCACACGATCGGTACCAGGCCGGCCGCCAGCGCTGCCTTCAGCTTCCGGTTGACCGTGTCGTCGGTTTCGCCAAAAAACTGCCGCCGCTCGGAGTGTCCAAGGATGACGTGAGTGCAACCCACGGCGGTCAACATCCCGGCGGAGATCTGTCCTGTGAACGCGCCTTCCTTTTCCCAGTAGACATCCTGGGCCCCCACGGCGACGTTCGACTCCTTGGCCGCGGCGACCGCTGCCGGCAGGTCCACGAACGGTGGGCAGACCGCGATCTCGTCGCGCGTATGCCCGGCGACCAGCGGCAGGAAGTCGCGGAAGAAGCTCTGCGCCTGCTCGGGCGTCTTGTACATCTTCCAGTTGGCGGCGATCAGTTTCTTGCGTGGCATGGGCTCTAGGAGATGCGATAGGAGTGTTCGTGCGCCAGCGCGCGCGCGGCGGCTTCGTACGCATGGTAGGTGGCCTCGTCGAACAGCACGAAGCGGACCGTCTTCAGGTTCTTGCTGTGCAGCAGCGCCCCGGCCACCTCACGCAGCGCGATGGGCGCCGCCTTCTGCACAGGGAAGCCGTAGATGCCGGTGGCCAGCGACGGCGTCGCGAGCACCGTCGACTTCAATTCCTCATCGGCCAGGGCCAAAGAATTCCGGTAAGCGCTCGCCAGCGTATCGCTCTCGCCGTGCGCGCCGCCGCGCCACATCGGCCCGACGGCATGGATCACGTGCCGCGCGCCCAGCTTGCCTGCCGTCGTCGCGCGCGCGCTCCCCGGCTCGACGTGGCCGTGGCGCTCGAACGCTTCCTGGCACTCCTCTTTGAAGTCGTTCCCGGCGATCGCGAAAATAGCGCCGCAGACGCCGGCCCCGGGAGCCAGCTGCGAGTTTGCGGCGTTCACGATGGCGTCGGTGCGCTCGTGCGTGATGTCGCCCACCTTCAGTTCGATGGCGTGCCCGTTCGGCAGCGTCAGCGTGAGCTTTTGCGCCGTCTTGGTGTCAGCGCTTATCAGTGAGCGCCTCCACTCCGGGAAGCTTCTTGCCTTCCAGGAACTCCAGCGAAGCGCCGCCGCCGGTGGAGATGTGCGAGATCTTGTCCGCGACGCCCGCCGCGTGCACCGCCGCTACCGAGTCGCCCCCGCCGACGATCGAGGTCGCGTCCTGGTTCTCCGCCACCGCCTTCGCGATGGCCATCGTGCCGTGCGCGAACGGCGCCAGCTCGAACACCCCCATCGGCCCGTTCCACACGATGGTGTTGGCGTCGGCGATCTCGGCGGCAAACTGCTTCACCGTCTCCGGCCCGATGTCGAGCCCGATCTGGTCGTCGGGGATCTTGTGTCCCACGCCGATCTGCGTGGGCTTGGCGCCCGCCTCCACCGCCGGCGCCACCACGTGGTCCACCGGCAGCAGCAGCTTCACGCCGCGCTTCTCGGCGTCCTCCAACAGCTTCTTCGCCAGTTCCACCTTGTCGGCCTCGAGCAGCGACTTGCCGATGGGCTGTCCCTTGGCCTTCAGGAACGTGTACGCCATGCCACCGCCGATCAGCAGCGTGTTGACCTTGGTCATCAGGTGCTGGATCACCGCGATCTTGTCGGAAACCTTTGCGCCGCCCAGGATGGCGACGAACGGCCGCGCCGGGTCGTGCAGCGCCCGGCCCAGGTATTCCAGCTCTTTTTGCAGCAGGAAGCCCGCGGCCGCCTTCGAAACGAACTTCGTGATGCCCGCGGTCGAAGCATGCGCGCGGTGCGCGGCGCCGAATGCGTCGTTCACGTACAGCTCGCACAGCTTCGCCAGCGACTTCGAGAAAGCCTCGTCGTTGGCTTCTTCTTCGGGATGGAAGCGCAGGTTCTCGAGCAGCAGCGCCTGTCCCTTCTCGAGCTTGCTCGCAAGCTCCTCGGCCTCGGTCCCGACGCAGTCGGGCGCAAACCCCACGTTCACGCCCGTGCCGATCTTCTGGTCGAGCAGCATCCGCAGCCGCTCCGCCACGGTCTTCAGGCTCATCTTCGGGTTGGGCTTGCCCTTGGGCCGCCCGAGGTGCGAGGCCAGGATCAGCCGCGCGCCGTGCCGCAGCAGGTACTCGACCGTCGGCAGCGTCTCCACGATGCGCGTGTCGTCGGTCACGCGCCCGTCGTCGAGCGGCACGTTGAAGTCCACGCGCAGGAACACGCGCTTGTCGTTGACGTCGATGTCCTTGATCCCCAGCTTGTTCATCGCGCCTCGCGTCACTGTTCCCGCGCCGCCCATCGGCTAGAACCCCTTCGACCCGATGTACTTGATGAGATCGCGCACGCGGCACGAGTAGCCCCACTCGTTGTCGTACCAGGAGATGACCTTCACGCAATTGCCCGCGACCACGCGCGTCATCGGCGCGTCCACGATCGAGGAGCGAGAATCCCCGCGGTAGTCCATCGACACCAGTTCCGCGGTCTCGTAACCCAGGATGCCCTTCATCGGGCCGGACTCGCTCGCCTTCTTCAGCGCCGCGTTCACTTCTTCGACTGTCGTGGGTTTCTCGACGAACGCCACCAGGTCCACCACCGAGACGTTCGGCGTCGGCACCCGCATCGCGAAGCCGTCGAGCTTCCCCTTCATCTCCGGGATGACCAGGTAGATCGCCTTCGCCGCGCCCGTCGAGGTCGGGATCATCGAGAGCGCCGCCGCGCGCGCCCGCCGCAGGTCTTTGTGAGGGAAGTCGAGGATGACCTGGTCGTTGGTGTAGGAGTGGATCGTCGTCATCGTGCCGCTCTTGATCTTGAAGCTGTCGTTCACGACCTTGGTGATCGGCGCCAGGCAGTTCGTCGTGCACGACGCGTTGGACAGGATGTGGTGCTTCGCCGGGTCATACATGCCTTCGTTCACGCCCAGCACGATGGTGATGTCTTCGTCGGTGGCGGGCGCCGAGATGATGACCTTCTTCACCGGACCGCGCAGGTGCTTCTTGGCGTCGGCCGCCTTGGTGAAGCGCCCGGTCGACTCGACCACGACTTGCGCGCCCACGTCTTCCCACTTGATGGCCGCGGGGTCCTTCTCGCTGAACACGCGGACCTTCTTGCCATCGATGGAGATCGAGTCCGCTTCCGCCTTCACGTCGTGCTTCAGGTTGCCGAGCACCGAGTCGTACTTCAGCAGGTGCGCCAGCGTCTTCGGGTCGGTGAGGTCGTTGACGGCGACGAACTCCAGCTCGCTGTTGTCGATCGCCGTCCGCAGGATGTTGCGCCCGATGCGCCCGAAGCCGTTGATGCCTACCTTGATCGCCATAGTTCCTCCGCAGGTTGAGAGCCGATAATGGTCGTACAGGATCGAGCCGCAGTCTCTAGGAAACCTTGAATCCTAGCACCCGCGATGGGAAGCGGCAATCAACGCCGCACCATGACAGAGGCGCCGCGCTGCGACTAGAATGCAGGGTTTCCTGCTGGAGGTCCCGCCCCTATGCCGCTTCCCGAATTCAAGATGCTGGTCGATGAAGCCAAGAAGGAGATCAAGGAGATCGACGTCGACGAACTCAAGCGCATGCAGCACGCGGGCGAGAAGTTCGTGCTCATCGACGTTCGCGAGCCCGACGAGCACGCCCGCGGCATGATCCCCGGAGCGCAGCCCATGCCCCGCGGCATGCTTGAGGTCAACGTCGACCAGATCACCACCGACAAGAACGCCAAGATCGTCCTCTACTGTGGCGGCGGCAGCCGCTCCGCCCTCGCCGCGCAGTCGCTCAAGAAGATGGGCTTCAACAACCCTATCTCCCTCGCCGGCGGTTGGCGCGGCTGGAAGGATGCGGGCAACTGATGGACCTGCAAGGCATCAAGCTCACCTGGCTCGGCCACGCCTGCTTCCGCGTCGAGACCCCCACCGGCAAGGTCTTCCTCATCGACCCGTGGCTGAAAGACAATCCCATGACCCCGGACGAGCACAAGGACCATCCCGCGGTGGACTACCTGCTGCTCACGCACGGACACTTTGACCACATCGGCGACGCAGTCGCCCTCGCGAAGAAGTACAACCCCATCGTCGTCGGCGTCTACGAGCTGTGCGCCTGGATGCAGAAGAAGGGCGCCAAGCAGATCGCGCCCATGAACAAGGGCGGCACGCAGATGGTCGGCGACATCCAGGTCACCATGGTCCACGCCGACCACTCCTGCGGCATCCAGGAAGACGACGGCTCCATCATCTACGGTGGCGAGCCCTGCGGCTACGTCATCCAGTTCGAGAACGGCGTGAAGATCTACCACGCAGGCGACACCAACGTCTTCGGTGACATGCACATCATCCACGAGCTGTACCGGCCGGAGATCGTCATGCTTCCCATCGGCGACCACTTCACCATGTCGCCGCGCGAGGCCAGCTACGCCTGCAAGCTGCTGCGCCCCCAGACCGTCATCCCCATGCATTTCGGCACCTTCCCGCTGCTCAGGGGCAAGCCGGACGAGCTGCGCAAGATGGCCGAGGGGATGGGCGTGGAAGTCTTGGAGATGAGCCCCGGGGTGACGGTCGGATAAGTCGTGAACGAGATCACCAACGAACGCGTCGACTCCTATCTTTATTCCGTCCTGCCCGAGCGCGACCCGGTGCTCGCGGAGATGGAGGCGCAAGCCAGGCAACGCAGCATCCCCATCGTTGGACCCGCGGTCGGACGCCTGCTCTACCAGCTCGCGCGCATGGTCAACGCGCGTACGGTGTTCGAGGCGGGCTCCGCCATCGGCTACTCCACCATCTGGTGGGCGCGCGCCGTGGGCGAAGGCGGCCGCGTCGTCTATACCGACAGCGATCGGAAGAACGCCGACGAGGCGCGCGGATACTTCCAGCGCGCCGGCGTGCTCGATCGCGTCGATATCCGCATCGGCGACGCGCTCGAGGTGCTGAGCGAGCAGCGCCCGGCCAGCTACGACATCATCTTCAACGACGTGGACAAAGAAGATTACCCGCGCGTCTTCAAGCTCGCCGTGCCGCGTGTCCGCCCGGGCGGGCTCTTCGTCACCGACAACGTGCTCTGGAGCGGTCGCGTCGTCGACCCGCCAGACGACCCCTCCCGCGCCATCGTGGAGTTCAATCGCCTGCTCTACGGGTCCAAGGAGATGTTCACCACCATCATCCCGCTGCGCGACGGCGTCGCCGTCGCCATGAAGGCTCACGACTAGCCGAGAAGGTAGGCGCCGGCGACTCGCCGGCGCTAGATGGACTTCACAGGAATGCTCGTCAGGTCTTCGACCAGCCCGACTTCCTTCTGCACGAACGGCTCGCCGTACTTCACTCCAACCAGCCGTCCGTAGTAGCGCGCCATGCCGGCGACCTCGTCGCGGATCTCCGCCTGCGCAGGGAAGTCCTCCCGCCCGGCTTCCTGGTCGGTGAACTGCGACTTGTAGGCGTAGATAGACTCCAGCCGCTTTTCGAACTGCGCGCTGATGTCGACCACGAACGTCGGCCGGATGTCGTAGTAGAGCGTGGCGTAGACGATCTTGAACGGCCGGTGCGGCTCGCCCTCGAGCTCGAGCTTCCTCAGCCCTGACACGAAACACGCCTCGTATCCCAGCGTCGAGCAGGTGTAGTGGTCGGGATGCCGCCCTTTCCAGTAGGGCAGGATGACCACCCGCGGCCGCGTCTCCCGCAGGACGCGCGCGACCTTCAGCCGGTTCTCCCAGGTGTTCTCGACGCGCGCATCCGGGATGTCGAGCGCCCGCCGCCAGCTTACCTTCAGGATGCGCGCGGCCTCGTT
>DATIBR010000107.1 GCA_035457425.1 Terriglobales bacterium | reverse complement strand
TCCACTCCTCGTCCTGCTTCAGCATCGCCTGCTTCTCCGCCGGGATGGGCTCGGTGATGTGGTACTCCGCCAGCGTCTTGCTGGTGACGTTGGTGTTGTTCGCGATGTCGTTGGCCAGCTTCTCGCCCTCCGCCGCGTTCGTCACGATCACGTATTTCAGGTTCGCCGTTTGCAGATGTTTCTTGATGGCCGCGTTCACCTGCTCCGGCGTCACCGCCTTCAGGTTCGCCAGCATCGCGTCGAGGTAGCCCTGGTCGCGCATGCCGTAGAACATGTCGTCGAGCTTGTAGCCGAGCTGCCGCGACTTCGAGTCGGAATACTTGAGGTAGAGTGTGCGCGCCTTGTTCTTCGCCGCCTCCACCTGCTCGGCGGTCATGCCGGTCTTGATCAGGTTGTCGAGCTCCGCCGTCGCCGCCTTGGTGAGGAAGTGCGTGTACTGCGTCCCCACCGGCCGGATCCAGATGGAGAAGTACTGCGCGGTGCGCGGCGTGGTCGGCGGCGGGAACAGGAAGAACGGCCGCCCCGCCAGGTACTCGATGTAGGAGTAGTCGCCGTAGTTGTAGCCGCGCTCTTCGCGGATGTCCTGGTACAGCTTCCCGAAGCTGTCGCGGTGCGTCCCGAGGAACACGTTGGCCACGAACAGCGGCCAGTAGTCCGGGTCGCCGCGCTTCACGTCGATGGGGAAGCCCAGGTGGATGCCGGTCGCGATGGCGTTCGGCTGCGTCACGATCATCAACTCGCGTCCGCGGATGGGCGCCGGGTGCACCTCGCGCGCCGGAGTCGCCGTGCCGCCCGCTGGCAGCGCCGCTGCGATCGCCTTCTGCTCCGCCGCCGCGCTCACCGTCGTCGCGATGAACACGTTCTCGCGCCGGTAGAACTTCTTGTAGAAGTCCTCCAGGTCCTTGCGCGTGATGCTCTTCAGCCCCTGCACCGTCCCCGCCGGCGTATGCCCCAGCACGGTGCCGCTAAAGATGTAATCGTCGAGCGCTAGCAGCCCCAGCAGCTCCTGCTGCTCGAAGCGCAGCCGCGACTGGATGTTGACCAGCGCCTCCTTCTTCAGCCGCTCGACCTCCTTCTCGTCGAACAGCGGCTTTTGCAGCATCGGCCGCAGCACCTGTGCCAGGAACTGCCGCAGGTTTTCTTTCGGGACCGTCACCGAGACGGTGGTGGCCTGCTTGTCCACGCGGATCTGCGGCATCGCCGCCTCGCCCCACGGGCGCGTGATCTCCGCCAGCTTCTCCTTGGTCACCGGGTTCTTCGGATCGCCGAAGCCGCCTTCGAGCAGCGCGTCCGAGACCAGCGCCGCCAGGCCTTCCTTGCCCACCGGGTCGTTGGCCGAGCCCGCGCGCACCATGATCTGGATCTGGTAGAGCGGAGAGGGCGAGGGCAGCGCCACCAGGTTGGCGGACGCGTTCCTGCTTGCCTTGGCCGCGCCGGCCTTGGCCTTCATCGGCGCGCTCTGCGCCATGCACACCGCACCCAACAGGATCAGGACCGCTGTCAGTCGGCTGGGTTTCGTGAACATGTCAGTTGCCCT
Source organism: Terriglobales bacterium (assembly GCA_035457425.1). Classification (NCBI taxonomy): domain Bacteria; kingdom Pseudomonadati; phylum Acidobacteriota; class Terriglobia; order Terriglobales; species Terriglobales bacterium. The sequence continues at coordinate 30,375 of DATIBR010000107.1, read as the reverse complement.
CCTTCTTCGTCTCGGCCGCCGCGGCGTCTTTCCACAGCGTCGCCGTCACCCGCCGCTTCTCGGTGAAGTACTTCCTGGCGTAGGCATCGATGTCCGCCGGCGTCAGCGTCTGCAGCCCCGCGAACGTCTTGTCGATGGCCTTCGGGTCCTGCTCGTAGCGGTAGTAGTAGCCCATCACCGTCGCGGTCGAGAGCGTGTTGTTCATGCCCGCGAGGAAATCGTTCTTCACCTTGCTCTTCAGCACCGCCAGCGTCTTCGCCGCGCCCTTCTCTTTTGAGAAGTGCTGCAGCGCCTCGATGCCGTCGATGATGTCCTGCCGCACCTCCTGCACGTACTTGTCGCCGTCCTTCTGGAAGCGCTCCTGCACCAGGTCGGCCGAGACCAGCAGCCAGTGCGGATCGGTCGAATCCGGCTGCGAGTACATCCCGAAGCTGGTCGCGCTCTGCTTCTGGTAGCGCAGCTTCTGGAACAGCGGCGCCGAGCGCGAGGTCAGCAGCTCCGACAGCAGGATCCCGATCGCCGCCTCCTTCGTCCCCGGCTTGAACGCCGGCGTGTGGTAGCCGACCATCAGCTTGGGCGAGACGTCGGAATCCCACTTCACGTGCACCGTCTTCTCGCCGTCCGGCTCCTGCTCCGGCGGGATCGCCGGCGGCGTCACCGCCTTCCAGTCCGAGTAGTACTTCTCGACTTCGGCGAAGATCCGGTCGGGCTCCACGTCGCCCACGACCAGGATGCCGACGCTTGCCGGCGTGTAGTAGTTGCGGTAAAACTCCCACGCCACGTCCCACGCCTCCGGCATCTTCTCCACGTCGTCGCGGTAGCCGATGACCGTGTGCCCGTACGGATGGTTCGGGAACGCCACCGGCGACAGGTCTTCGATCATCTTCTCCTCCGGGAACGAGAAGATGCGGCGGTACTCGCCCAGCACCGCGCCCGCTTCCACCTGGAAGGTCTTCTGGTCGAGCTTCAGTCCCTTGAAGCGCGCGGCTTCCAGCTCGATCACACCCGGCAGCCGCTCGCCGTTCGGTCCCTTCTGCGCGAACAGGTTCTCGGTGAACGTGGTCGGATGGTAAAAGGTGATGTCGTAGTCGGTGAAAGCGTTGTTGTCCACGCCCATGCGCGCGATCTCGTTGTCGTACCCGCTCGGCTTTCCGCCCCACTCGTGGCGGAACATGATGTGCTCGAACAGGTGCGCCAGGCCCGTCTTGCCCTTGTGCACCTCGTTGCGCGAGCCTGCCATCACCACCGACGCGAACGTCGCCGCGTCCTTGAACTCATGCGCCGGCACCACCGTGACCTTCAGCCCGTTGGGCAGGGTCTTGGTGATGACCGGGTAAGGGAAGACTTTGGCCGCGCTCGCCGCCGGCTTGGCCGCCGGCTTGCCCTGCGCCAATGAGAAAGAAGCCAGAAGAAGGAGGAAGACGCTACATCCGAGGATCGCACGTCGCAAAGGACACCTCACTGGAAGAGAACAGAGGCTTGCTCGAACTCAAAATTCTACACCGTGCAGAGTAGCGCCGGCGGCTCGCCGGCAGGTGCGGGTACCACGGCCGCCCTCGGCCCGCGACTGAGCGCGCCAGCGCGAGGGAGCGCATAAGAGTTCCCGCTACCCCAGCACTTCCTTCAGCAGCCCGGCGTCCACGTTCCCGCCGGTGAGGATGCAGACCACCTTCTCGGCCTCGGGCAGCTCATGCCGCCGGAACCGCCACGCCGCGTAGCTGATGGCGCCGCTCGGCTCGGCCACGATGTGCACCTCGCGCGCCAGCTCGCCCATCGCCTGCCGCACCTCGTCGTCGCTCACGCCCACCACGTCGTCGCAATACTTGCGGATCAACTCGAAGTTTAGCCGCCCAAGTGATTGCGTCCGCAGGCCATCGCAGATGGTCTTTGTCGCCACCTCCGCCGTCCGCTCCACGATCTTTCCGGTCTTCAAGCTCTCTTTCGCCTTGCCTGAGACCGCCGGCTCGCACCCCACCACCTTCGCCTTCGACCCGCTCAGCTTGATGGCCGTCGCCGCGCCGCTCAACATCCCGCCGCCACTCACCGGCGAGAGCACCAGTTGGACGTCGGGCAGCTGCTCCAGGATCTCCAGCCCGCAGGTGCCTTGGCCCGCGACGATCGCCGCGTCGTCGTATGGCGGCACCATCACGTAGCCGTGTTTCTCCGAAAGTTCCTGCGCCTTTGCCAGCCGCTCCGAGCTCGCCGGGCCCACCAGCACCACTTCCGCCCCGAGCGCCTTCGTCCCGTCCTGCTTCACAGGCGGCGCGTTGTTCGGCATCACGATGACGGCCTTCACGCCGAACGCGCGCGCCGCGTACGCCACCGCCTGCGCGTGGTTGCCGCTCGAGAACGTGATGACCCCCCGCTTCCGCTCCTCCTCCGGCAGGGTCGCGACCTTGTTGTACGCGCCGCGGATCTTGAACGCGCCGATGGGCTGCAGGCTCTCCGCCTTGAAATAGAGGCCGGCGATCTTGGGATGGGGAATGAGCGGCGTGCGAAACGCGACGCCCTTCAGCCGCTCCGCCGCCGCACGGATGTCGTCGAGCGTGACGTGCGCCGGTCCCGTCTCAGGAGGATTCACAAGGAAAGAATAACAGCGAGCCGCAGGTGCCTTGGCTAATCGCTAATTGCTAATTGCTTATCGCTGCCTCACGAGACGTTGGCCGTCTCCGTCACCTGCGGGCTCGGCCCGGCGTACATCGCGTCGATCTGTTCTTTGTACTTCTGCTCGAGCACGCGCCGCTTCAGCTTGAGCGAGGGCGTGAGCTCGCCGGTCGCGATCGAGAACTCGTCCGGCACCAGCAGCACCTTCTTGATCTTCTCGTAGCGCGCCAGGTGCGTGTTCATGTCGGCGATGATGCCGTCGTACAGCGCGCCTACTTTCGGGTGCGCGATCAGCTCGCCGCGCGTCTGGAACTCCACGCCGTTGGCCTGCGCCCAGCTCTCCAGCATGGGAAAGTGCGGCGCGATGATCACGCTGGGGAAGTTCCTCCGGTCGCCGAGGACCGCCGCGTGCGCCACCAGCACGTTCGCGCGCAGGTGCCCCTCGATGGGTTGCGGCGCGATGAACTTCCCGCCCGACGTCTTGATCAGGTCCTTCTTCCGGTCGGTGATCTTCAGGAAACCGTCGCCGTCGAGCTCCCCGATGTCGCCGGTCCGGAACCAGCCGTCTTCGGTGAAGGCCTTCTTGGTCTCGTCCGGCAACTGCCAGTAGTTCTGGAAGATCGACGGCCCGCGCACCTCGATCTCGCCATCCTCCGCCGAGGTCCGCACCTCGACGTTCGGCAGCGGCTTGCCGACCGTCCCGATGCGGTGGTCGCCCGGCGTGTTGATGGCGATGACCGGTGACGTCTCGGTGAGCCCGTAGCCCTCGTGGATGCGGATGCCCATGTCGGCGTACCACTCCGCCAGCTTGATGCCCAGCGGCGCGCCGCCCGAGATGAAGTTGCGCGCCCGCCCGCCGAACGCGCTCAGCACCTTCGCGAACATCAGCCGGTTCGCCACCTTCCAGTCGAACGACTCCGGCCTGCGCCCCGCGAGCACCTCGGCGCGGTGCTTCTGCCCCACGCCGCGCGCCCATTCGTAGACTTTGCGCTTCACGCCGCGCGCAACCTTCTCTTCCACCCCATTGCGGATCTTCTCGTACACGCGCGGCACGCCGACGAACAGCGTGGGCTGCACCTCCCGCATCGTCTGGCCCAGCAGCTCGAAGTTGGGGCAGTAGGCGATCATGCAGCCGTAGGTGAAGCACACGTAATCGAGGTGGCGCGCGGTGATGTGCGACAGCGGCAGGAACGAGATGCAGGTGTCGCCCTCGCCCCAGTCGTAGTAGCGCAGCGACACCATGTTCGACGCCAGGTTGCCGTGCGTCAGCATCACGCCCTTCGGCGTCCCGGTCGTCCCCGACGTGTAGATGATGGTGGCGAGGTCTTCCGGCCGGGCCTGCGCCGCGCGCGCGTCGAAGTGCCGGTCGCGCTCCGTCACGCCGTCGGACGAGATGTCGTGCATCGCCACCGCGTCGTGCCCGTCGAACACGTCCATCAGCACGATCTTTTCGAGTCGCGTCTCGGCGTGCACGCTCTTCAGCTTCTCGAGCTGCTCGCGCGACGACACGAACGCCACCCGCGCCCCTGAATCCTTCAGGATGTACGCCGCCTGCTCCGCCGTCAGCGTGGGATAGATAGGAACGTCGACCAGTCCGAGCGCGAGCGCGGCGTAGTCCACCACGGCCCACTCCGGACGGTTCTCCGCCATCAGCGCGATGCGGTCGCCCTTGCGCAGCTCCCAGCTCTCCAGCGCGCGCGCCGTCGTCACCACGCGCGAGTAGAGCTGGCGCGCCGAGAGGGATGCCCACTGCCCGCCCGCCGTTCGATAGCTCATCACCCGCGGACGGTCGCGGTCGATCACCGCGAAGAAGACGTCGTTGATCGTCCGCAGGACGGGGTGCGAGGGAAGGAGTTGTTCAGCGGCGGCCAGGGTCGCTCTCCATTCCGGCCAGGATGAGCCCCACCACCGCGTCGGCGGCCCCTGCCAGCGGGTAGTCGCGGTCGCTCAGCATCCACGAAGTCACCATCTCGTCGAGCGCCCCGAAGAAGCAGTTGGCCGCGATCTTCTCGCTCATCTCCGCGCGGAACTCGCCCGTCTGCTGCCCTTCGCGCACGATGCCGCGGATCATGTCGAAATACTCCACCAGGCGGTGCTGCGAGAACTCCTTCAGGAACTTCGCGCTTTGCCGCAACTCCGTCTGGAACACGATCGCCAGGTCGCGGTTCCCGCCCAGCATATCCAGATGCACGAACGCCAGCCTGTGTAGCCGCTGCTTCGGCCCTTTGACCTCCGCCAGCTCGCGCCGCGCCCGGTCCAGGAAGGCCCCGAAGGCGCTGTCGATGGCCGCCATCAGCAGCTGTTCCTTGTTCTTGTAATAAAGATAGATGGTGCCGTCGGCCACGCCGGCCTTGTCGGCGATCTCCGAGACCCGCGCCTGGAAGTACCCTTTTTGCGCGATGACCGCGATGGCGGCGTCCAGGATGCGCTGCGATTTGTCGCCCGCGCGGTGATTGCCCGCGCCCTTGCGCGCCGCTTGCGATTCGGTGGGTTGGCTCACTGGTTTTGGCTGTGGCGTCCGCTCGCGGCTGGGGAGGTCCGCGCGTCAAATCTACGCCATCGCTTTCCCCACGGCAACATTGACCGCCCGTGCCCGCGGCGGTACCCTTGCAGGACTCGGCCCATCTCCCCGAGGTGCATGATGAAACAGCGCATCACCGCTTTGGCGGCCCTCGTCCTGCTCGCGATCGCTTCGCTCGGACAGGCCAAGCCCGCCCCCGCGCCGGCCAAGCAGGAAGGCCCGCCCCCGCTCAAGCTCAAGGTCGGCGACACCGTCCCCGACTTCACCCTCAAGTACTCCGACGGCTCCGGCGGGCTGAAGGACTTCAAGCTGAGCGATTACCGCGGCAAGAAGAACGTCCTGCTCGCCTTCTTTATCTTCGCCTTCACCGGCGGTTGAACCAGGCAGATGCAGAACCTCCAGGCTCATCTTCCGGAGCTGGAGGCCGACACCCAGGTCGTGGGTGTGAGCATGGATAGCCCGTTCGCCAACAAGGAATTCGCCGACAAGGTCGGCGCCAGGTTTCCCATCGCCAGCGATTGGTTCAACGAAGGCAAGGTCACCAAGGAGATCTTCGGGATTTACAACGACAAGTACAAAGCCGCCCGCCGCGTGAACTACCTCATTGGCAAAGACGGCAAGGTGATCGAGATCCAGCAGGAAGGGGACGCCATCGACCCCACCAAGCTGGTCGACGCCTGCAAGGCCCGCCGGCTGAAACAGTGACTGGACTGATGTGGAGGCGGGCGACCTCGCCCGCCTTTTTGTTTTGAGTGATTCGTTATGAAAGCCTCCGCCTTTGTCGGCGTCAGCGTCGACGGTTTCCTCGCACGTCCCGACGACGGGCTCGACTTCCTCGAGACCGGGGAGCAGGAGCCGCACGGCTTCAACGAGTTCTTCCGGAGCGTCGACGCCCTCCTCATCGGTCGTCGAACGTACGAAGTCGTCCTCGGCTTCGGTGGCTGGTTCTACGGCAAGAAGCGGGTCTACGTCCTCAGCTCGAAGCCGCTAAAACCCGCCCCGAAGAAAGCGGTCGTTGAACGCCTCTCCGGCGACCCGCACCAGGTCGTCGCGCAGCTCGAAGCGCGCGGCGCGAAGCATGTCTACGTCGACGGCGGCCAGGTCATTCAGAGCTTCCTGCGCGCCGGCCTCATCGACCGCCTCATCCTCACGCGCGTGCCGGTCTTGATCGGCCAGGGGATCCCGCTGTTCGGGCCGCTCTCGCACGACATTCGGCTGCGCGCCGTCAAGACCAGGCAGTACAAGGGCGGCCTCGTCCAGACGGAATACGAGGTCCTGCCGCGCAGCGCGCGTCCCGCGCGCAAGCCCCGCCGTCGTTAGGGTTTGCGCGCCACCAGCAGTTTGCCTGGTGCAGCTTCTACTCCGGTTTTTGCGGCGCAGCTTACCTTTTGATGTATATTTCGCCCGCAATCCCAGAAGGTGTCCTGTGTCTTCGGAGTGGATCACGATGGCGTGGTGGGCCTGGATCATTCTCGGCTTCGTGCTGCTGGTCATTGAGCTCTCGACGCCCGGCGGCTTCTACTTCATCTTCTTCGGACTCGGCGCCGGCGTCGTCGGCCTGCTGAAGCTTGCCGGCCTCTCCGGCCCGGCCTGGCTCGACTGGCTGCTGTTCACCGCCGTCTCGGTCGTCTCGCTCGCGCTTTTCCGTCGGCGCCTGGTGCACCGCTTCGCCGGCCGCGGCTCCTCCATCCCCGACGACGTGGACCAGTTCGTCGGCGTCACCGCCGTTGCCACGGAGAACATCGCCCCCGGCGCCGAAGGCAAGGTGCAGATGCGTGGCGCCAACTGGAGCGCCCGCAACATCGGCAGCGACACGCTCGCCGCCGGCCAGCAGTGCACCGTCACGCGCGTCCAGGGATTGCTGCTCGACGTGCGGCCCGCCCACTCGGCGGTCGTCGCCTAAGTTCCATCACAAGGAGTTCGCCATGGGTCTCTACGTCACCTTTGCTCTCGCCGTCTTCATCCTCATCGTCATCGCCAAGACCGCGGTCGTCGTCCCGCAGCAGAACGCCTACGTCGTCGAGCGCCTGGGCAAGTTCCACAACGTGCTCGGCGCCGGCTTCCATATGCTGATGCCGTTCTTCGACGTCATCCGCTACCGCCACTCGCTCAAAGAGACGGCGATGGACATCCCCGAGCAGATCTGCATCACGCGCGACAACGTGCAGGTCGGCGTCGACGGCATCCTCTACCTCAAGGTGCTCGACGCGATGCGCGCTTCCTACGGCATCGCCAGCTACGTCTTCGCCATCACCCAGCTCGCCCAGACCACGCTCCGCAGCGAGATCGGCAAGATCGAGCTCGACCGCACCTTCGAGGAGCGCATGAACATCAACACCGCCGTCGTCAGCGAGCTCGACAAGGCTTCCGAACCCTGGGGCGTCAAGGTGCTGCGCTACGAGATCAAGAACATCACGCCCCCCAAAGACATCCTCGCCGCCATGGAGAAGCAGATGCGCGCCGAGCGCGAGAAGCGCGCCAACATCCTGCAGTCCGAGGGCACCCGCGACTCCGCCATCAACACCGCCGAAGGCGAGAAGCAGCAGACCATCAAGGCGTCGGAGGCCACCAAGCAGCAGAAGATCAACGAGGCGGAAGGCCAGGCCGCTGCCATCCTCGCCGTCGCCACCGCCACCGCCGAGGGCATTCGCAAGGTCGCCGAGGCCATCGGCGCCCCCGGTGGTTACGAGGCCGTGCAGCTCCGCGTCGCTGAGCAGTACATCCGCGAGTTCGGCATGCTGGCCAAGGAGAGCAACACCATGATCCTGCCCATGAACGCCGCCGACGTGGCCTCCATGGTCGCGCTCGCCACCAACGTCATCCGCAAAGCCGGTGGCGACGACGGCAGCTCCGACGCCGCCGAGGTCCTGAAGAACGCTCTCAGCCAGCTCCAGTCCAAGCAGGTGCGCGCCGGCGCCCGCTAAGAGCCCTTCATGAAGGTGGGAATTACCTACCCGGCAGGCTTCCAGCCTGCCGCTAGTTCTTTCCTGCTGTAGTGAGTCTCATCACGCCCTCGCGTGACCCCCGTCATACCTCCTATCGCCCTGATAGCGCAGCCTGTAAGCGAGCTAGGTGTGTCATGCCCCTCTCTTACCTCACTAGCCCGCTGTCTCCCCATCTCCCGTCCCTACTGTTGCATTTATCCGCGATTGGGGAATCTCATGAAAGCGCTCTTATACGACGCAACTCTCTGCATCGGGTGCAAGCAATGTGAACAGGCCTGCGCCTCCGAGAACCACCTTGCCTATGACGACAAGGTAGCCGCTCAGGAAACCACGTCCGCCTACAAGTACACCGCCGTAGTGCAGCGCGGCGAGGCCTACATGCGCCGCATCTGCATGCACTGCGAGGATCCCACCTGCGCCTCGGTCTGCCCGGTGGGCGCGCTGACGAAGACTGCCCTCGGCCCCGTCACCTACGACGGCGACAAGTGCATGGGCTGCCGCTACTGCATGGCGGCCTGCCCCTTCGGCGTGCCCAAGTACGAATGGGACAAGCTCGACCCGCGCGTCCGCAAGTGCAGCCTGTGCGAGAAGCGGGTCTCCGCCGGCGGCGTGACCGCCTGCACGGAAGCCTGCCCCACGGCTGCCACCAAGTTCGGCGACCGCGACGCGCTGCTCGCCGAAGCTCATGAGCGCATCAAGGCCGAGCCCGGCAAGTACCAGCCCGTTGTCTTCGGCGAGCATGAGGTCGGCGGCACCTCCGTCCTCATGCTCTCCGGCGCTCCCTTCGCCACCTTCGACATGCGCACCAGCTTCAACGAGGAGCTGCCCATCCTCACCTACCGCGTGCTCTCGCGCATCCCGGACTTCGTCGGCCTGGGGACCGTGCTGCTGGCCGGCACCTGGTGGATCACCAAGCGCCGCGAAGAAGTCGCGGCCGCAGAGGAGAAGGAGAAGACTCATGAAGACTGACCTGCTCTCGCTCGCGCGCCACCTCCGTCCCCGCCACCTCCTGCTGGCCCTCATCTTCGGGGCCGGCGCCTGGGCCACGGTCCTGCGCTTCACCCGCGGGCTGGGCGCTTCCACCAACCTCAGCGACCAGTTCCCCTGGGGCATCTGGATCGGCTTCGACGTCCTCTGCGGCGTCATGCTCGCCGCCGGCGGCTTTTCCCTCATGGCCGCCGTCCACATCTTCCACGCCGAGCGCTTCCAGCCCATCGTCCGGCCGGCGTTGCTCACGGCATTCCTCGGCTACCTGCTGGTCGTCTTCGCGCTCTTCTTCGATCTCGGCCGCGGCGACCGCATCTGGCACCCTCTCATCATGTGGAACCCGCACTCCGTCATGTTCGAGGTCGGATGGTGCGTCATGCTCTACACCACCGTCCTGGCGCTCGAGTTCGCGCCCATCGTCTTCGAGAAGCTCCGGCTGGAAAGGCCGCAGCGCTGGCTGCGCGCGCTGTCGCTGCCCATCGTCATCGCCGGCGTCATCCTCTCGACGCTCCACCAGTCTTCGCTCGGCAGCCTGTACCTCATCATGTACGGCAAGCTGCATCCGCTCTGGTACTCCCCCCTGCTGCCGGTCTTCTTCTTCCTGTCGGCGCTGGTCATCGGCATGGCCATGACCATCGTCGAGTCCTCGCTCAGCGCGCGCAACCTTGGCCACAGCCTGAAGACGCCCTTGATCGTCGACCTCGGACGCATCATGACCGTGCTGCTCGCCATGTACGCCGTCCTCCGCGCCCAGGATCTCTACCACCGCGGCGCCTGGCGCGAGGCCTTCCGCTGGGGATACGAGTCCTCCTTCTTCTGGTTGGAGATCATGCTCGCCCTCCTGCTCCCGTTCGTGCTGCTCTCCTTCCGCCGCGTGCGGAAGAGCGCCAACGGCCTCTATCTGGTCTCGGTGCTCATCGTCGCCGGCTTCATCACCAACCGCCTGAACGTCGCCATCACCGGCATGGAAGCCTCCGCCGGCGTCCGCTACGTGCCCAAGTGGACCGAGGTCGCCGTCACCATCTCCATCGTCGCCGCCGGCATCCTCATCTTTGCCTGGGCGACCAAGCACCTCCACATCTTCCACGAGGAGCCGGCCGCCGCCGCCGCGCACTTGGGCGCCGTGCCGGCCGCCCATGCCGCGGACTGAACCCATCCCGAACCCGCGCCGCTGGTGGCTGCCCCGCAGCCTCAGCGTCCGGCTCATCGGCTGGCTGCTCGCGATGATCTTCGCGACCTTCGCGCTCGTCGGCTACCTCACGATCCGTCTGCACCGCCGTCATCTCCAGGCGCAGACCCAGCTCTCCGCCGAGCGCGTCTCGGACCTCGTCAAGCGCTCGACCTCCCAGTACATGCTGCACAACGACCGCGAAGGCCTGCACCAGATGATGCGCACCATCGCCTCCGAGCCCGGCGTCGTCTCCATCCGCATCTTCAATCAGGAAGGGAAGATCACTTACTCCACCAATCCGGCGGAGGTCGAGACCTTCGTCGCCAAGGACGCCGAGGCCTGCTATGGATGCCACGCCGCCGGCGCCCCGCTCGCCCACCTCGACCGCCCCGACCGCTTCCGCATCTATCGCCTCGCGGCCGCGCCGGTGATGGGCGTGATCAATCCCATCGAGAACCAGCCCGCCTGCTCCAATGCCCCCTGCCACGCGCACCCGCCCGAACAGAAGATCCTGGGCGTCCTCGATACCAATCTCTCGCTCGCGCAGACCGAAGCCTCGCTCGCCGAAAGCAACCGTGCCATGCTGGCTTACACCATCTGCGGTGCGTTGCTCATCGCCTTCCTCAGCGGGCTGCTGGTCTGGCGGCTCGCGGGCGTCCCGCTCGGCATGCTGCGCCGCGGCACCGAGCGACTCGCGTCCGGGGACCTCGGCTACCAGATCCCGCTCGCTTCGCCGGACGAGATCGGCGAACTCGCCGCCTCCTTCAACCGCATGAGCGGCGAGCTCGCCGACGTCCACCAGACGCTCGAGTCCCGCGTGGAGCAGAAGACCCGCGAGCTCAAGGCCGCGCACGCCCAGATGCTGCAGTCGGAAAAGCTCGCTTCCATCGGAAAACTCGCCGCCGTCGTCGCGCACGAGATCAACAACCCGCTCGCCGGCGTCCTGATCTACGCCAAGCTGCTGCGCAAGTGGACCACCGCCGGCGCCGACCCCGCCCGCCTCTCCGAGATGCGCGACTCGCTCGCCCTCATGGAATCCGAGGTCCGCCGCTGCGGCGACATCGTGAAGAACATGCTCACCTTCGCGCGCGCCACGCCCATGAACCTCGACTGGAACGACGCCAACCTCATGGTCGAGCGCTGCGTGCGCTTGGTGCAGCACAAGCTCCAGCTCGCCAACGTCACCCTCCACCGCGAGCTCCAGCCCGACCTCGGCCCGGTCTGGTGCGACATCGCGCAGCTCGAGCAGCTCCTGCTCGCGCTCGTCATCAACGCTGTCGAAGCCATGCCGCGCGGCGGCAACCTCTGGCTCCGCACCCGCCGCGTCGTCGACGGCGAGTTTCAGCTCCGCGTCCAGGACGACGGCCCCGGCATCCCGCCCGAGATCGCCGCCAGCCTGTTCGAGCCCTTCCAGACCACCAAGGGTTCGGGCGGCGTCGGCCTCGGCCTCGCCGTTGTCAAACAGATCGTCGACCGCCACAGCGGCCGCATCGACGTCGATTCCGCGCCCGGTCGCGGCACCGCTTTCATCGTCACGCTTCCCGCCGGCCCTGCCGGCCAATCGCTCGCTCAGGAACGAGGTGTACCGCAATGGCAGACAAAGGCAACCTTCTGATCGTCGACGACGAACTCAGCGTGCGCGATTCGCTCCGCCGCTGGTTCTCCGACGAAGGCTACGAGGTCGGCACCGCCGACAGCGCCGCGCAGGCGCTTGACCGCCTCGCCGACCGCAAGTGGGACGTCGCGCTGCTCGACATCAAGATGCCCGGCACCGACGGCATCGAGCTGCAACAGCGCCTCAAGGAAGTCGATCCCGAGCTCCTCGTCATCATCATGACCGGCTACGCCTCCGTCGAGACCGCCGTCGCCGCGCTCAAGATGGGCGCCTACGACTACGTCACCAAGCCGCTCGACCCCGACGACATCTCGCGCCTGCTGCGCAACGCCGTCGCCCAGCGCCGCGCCGTGTGCGAGAACGCCCGCCTGCGCGAGGTCGTCGCCGCCGCCCAGCCCACCGGACTCATCGGCCAGAGCGCCGTGATGCGCAAGGTCTTCGAAGCCATCGAGACCGTCGCCTCCACCGACACCAACGTCCTCATCACCGGGGAAAGCGGCACCGGCAAGGAGCTGGTCGCGCGCGCCATCCACGCCGCCAGCCCGCGCCGCTTCCATCCCCTCATCGCCATCCACTGCGGCGCCCTCACCGAGACGCTGCTCGAGAGCGAGCTCTTCGGGCACGAGAAGGGCGCATTCACCGGCGCCCAGTTCCGCAAGAAAGGCAAGTTCGAGATCGCCGAGGGCGGCACCGTCTTCCTCGACGAGATCGGCGACATCTCCCTTAAGACCCAGACCGACCTCCTGCGCGTCCTGCAGGAAAGGGAAGTGACCCGCGTCGGCGGCAACCAGGCCATCAAGGTGGACTTCCGCTGCATCGCCGCCACCAACAAGCGGCTCGAGCAGCTGGTCGAGGACGGCCGCTTCCGCCCCGACCTCTACTATCGCCTCAACGTCTTCCGCGTCGAGCTGCCCCCCTTGCGCGACCGCCGCGACGACATCCCGCTCCTCGCCGGCCACTTCCTCCAGAAGTTCGCGCTTGCCATGAACAAGAAGATCGTGCGCATCTCGCCCGACGCCATGCGCCTGCTGCAGCAGCACGACTGGGTCGGCAACGTCCGCGAGCTCGAGAACGCCGTCGAGCGCGCCATGGTCGTCGCGCGCGAGCCCGAGCTCCGCGGCGAAGACTTCCTGCTCCAGCCGCAGCGCACCCCGGCCACCGAAGCCCGCGCCCTCGACGAGGTCGAGCGCGCCCACATCCTCCGCGTCGTCGAGCAGTGCGGCGGCAACCAGACGCGCGCCGCCGAAGCCCTTGGCATCGACCGCGTCACGCTTCACAACAAGCTCAAGCGCTATGGCTGGACGCGCGCCGCCGCCGTCGCCGGCAAGGGATGATCACCCCGTGAAAGCGCTCGAGATCCTGCGCCTCGGTCCCTTCGACGACCGGCTCGCCCGCGCCGTCGGCCAGCGCATGAGCGCCGAATTCCGCATTCGCTGGGACCTGCGCCCCGAGTTCGGCGACCCCGCTTTCGCCTTCCACCCCGAGCGCGGCCAGTACCACTCCTCCGAGATCCTGGCCTGGCTGGAAAAGCGCCAGCAGCAGCGCACCTGGCGACTGCTCGCGCTCACCGCTGTCGACCTCTACATCCCCATCCTTACGTTCGTGTTTGGCGAGGCGCGCCTCGGCCCCGGGCCCGCCGTCGTCTCCATCCACCGCCTGCGCCAGGAGCTCTACGGACTCCCAGCCGATGGCGACCTGCTGTTCGAGCGCACCGCGCGCGAGGCCGCCCACGAGCTCGGCCACACCCTCGGCCTCCGCCACTGCGACGACTACCAGTGCGCCATGGCCGGCTCACCCTCGGTCGAGTGGATCGACCTCAAGTCTGCCTCGCTGTGCGACTCCTGCCGCTCCCGCGTCGGCCTCGGCGACCTTACGACAGCACAACCATAACGGAGGTCATCCCGAGCGAGGCGCGGACGAATCTTCCCGCGCCGAGTCGAGGGACCTGCATTTTTCGCTGCATTCCTCCTCACCCGTCGCTGCAAACCGCATCGCCGCTTTTCCCGCTGATTCCACGCGGCTTGCTGCGACTCGCCACAAGTGCCGCTGCAAACCACAGCACCCGCCGAAAACGCGCTCGCTCCAACCCCCTGATAACACGCGCTCTGACTTTGGCCCCGCGCTTGCCCTTACACAGGGTGCAAGCAACGAGGTGCCTTATGACAGTCCTACTGGTTCTGGCGGTCTTCGCACTCTTCATCGCGATCGACTACATCCGTACTTCGCGCCGTCCGGCTCCCGCCGTTCGTCCGCAGCCGCAGCTGGCCACGAAGCCGCCGGTGCTGCAGGACGTCGTCGCGGGATTCCGCGTGGCGCCCAACCTCTTCTATCACCCCGGCCACACCTGGGCGGCGAAGGAGACCGGCGACCTGGTCCGCGTCGGCCTCGACGACTTCGCTGCGCGTCTCGCCGGCAAGCTCCAGGGCGTCGCGCTCCCGCAGCGCGGCCGCTGGGTCACGCAGGGACAGAAGGCGTTCGCGCTCAATCATGACGGCGCGACCGCCGAGCTCGTCTCGCCCATCGAGGGCACCGTCGTTGACGTGAACGAAGCCGTGCTGCGCGACCCTGAGCTCGCGCGCCGCGATCCTTACGGCGACGGCTGGCTCATGCTGGTCAGCGCGCCCGAGGCCAAGACCAAGTTCCGCAACCTGCTCTCCGGCCCGCTCGCCAAGCTCTGGACCGAAGACGCCGTGAGCCACCTCTACCAGCAGACGCCCGGCGTCTCCGCGCCGGCCATGGCCGACGGCGGCCTCGCAGTCGACTCCACCACCGCTGGCCTCGCGCCCGCCGCGTGGGAGAGGCTCGCGCGCGAGTTCTTCCTCACCTAGGCGACTCGGCGACGCCCAACGGCGCCGCCGGCACGTGAGAGCGGCGGGACTTGGGAGAGCCCGCCGCTCTCGCTTTTCCCCGCAAAAAACAGCGGGCGCTCTCTGCGAGCGCCCGCGTTGTCGACCATTCGGTCGCCTACTTCGGCTTGTGTCCCTTTCCCAGCAGCGCCAGGAACTCCGGGTCGTGGTGCAGGCACACCAGGTCAGGGTCGCGCGCCGCCCAGTCGATGTTCCCGAACCCCGCGTCGAGCGCCTGCTTCAGCGTGTCGAGCGCCTCCCGCTTGCGGTTCAGCAGGCCGTAGGTGCACGCCGCGTTGTACAGCACATTCGTGTCGTTCGGCCTCAACGCCGCCGCCACCTGCAGGTGCTGCACTGCTTCCTCGCCGCGCTGCAGTTCGGCGTAGCGCGCCGCCAGCAGGATGCGCGCGCGGATGTCGTCCGGATTTAGCTCGAGCTGCCGCTCCAGCACCGCGGTGTGTCGCACCGCCACCGCGCGCGCGCGCTCCGTCTGCCCCATGCGCTGCAGTGAGTTGTAGTACGGGATGTAGAGGTTGTAGTCGTCGCCGTTCACTTCCATCGCCTTGTCGGCGATCTCCGCGGCCTCCGCGTAGCGGTCGGAGGAGAACAGCGCGCGCCCCAGCGCGTCGTAGGCCCCGTCGCAATCCGGCTTCAGCGCGATGGCTGTGCGGGCGTACTGCACCGCATCCTCGTGCTTGCCTTCCGCGAAGAACAGCCGCGCCCGCGCCGCCAGCGCCTCCGGCAGCTGCGGCTCCAGGTTCAGCGCCTTCTCACACGCCGCCACGCCCTTCGCCAGCCACTTCGGGTCTTTGTCGCGGAACTCGATGATCACGCCGCAGATCCACGCCGTCCCCACGTAGGCGAGCGCGAATTTCGGGTCCAGCTTGATGGCCTGCTCCATCATGTGCAGCGCGAAGTCCAGCTCGAAGCGCCGCGTGTAGCTGCGCCCGCGCAGGTAGAAGTCGTAGGCTTGCGCGTTCTCCGTTGGCTTGCGCGCGATGGTCTTCTCTTCGTGCGGCGAGAGCGTGATGCGCAGCGCCTGCGCGATGCTCCGCGCGATCTCGTCCTGGATGGCGAACAGGTCCTCGAGCTGCCGGTCGTAGCGCTCTGCCCACACCGAGTGTCGCGTCGCGGTCTCCACCAGCTGCGCCGTGATGCGCACCCGGTTGCCCACCCGCCGGATGCTTCCTTCCAGCACGTAGCGCGCGTTCAGCTGCTGACCCACGTGCGGCGCCGTCACCGGCTTGTCGCGGTAGGCCAGCACCTCGGAGCGCGGGAACAGCTTGAGCCGCGCGATCTTCGAAAGCTCCGTGATGATGTCTTCCGTCATCCCGTCGCGGAAGTACTCGTCTTCCTTCGTTCCGCTCAGGTTCTCGAAGTACAGCACCGCGAGCGAGCGCTCGGCCTGCGCCGCGGCCGTCGCGCCGCTCTCACTCGCTTTCGCCGCGGGCTGTCGCGAGTTCGAATCCAGGTCGCGCTTCAGCCGCTTCAGGTCGCTCTTCAGCTCTGACGCCGACTGGTACCGCAGGTCGCGGTCTTTCTCCAGCGCCTTGCTGATGATGTGCTCCAGCTCCGCCGGCAGCTTGGGGTTGACCTGCAGCGGCGGCCGCGGCGTCCCATGCAGGATCCCGTCGAAGATCACCGCCGACGTGCTGCCTCCGAACGGCGCTTGCCCGGTCGCCATCTCGTACAGCACCGCGCCCAGCGAGAACAGGTCGGTGCGCGAGTCGAGCTCCTCGCCGCGCGCCTGTTCCGGCGACATGTACGCGATCGTCCCGATCGCCGACCCCGGCGAGGTCAGGCCCTCCGAATCCAGCGTGATCATGTTCGCGCCGCCGCCGGCTGCGACCTTGACCCTCTTCGGCGCCAGCTTCGCCAGGCCGAAGTCGAGGATCTTCGCCTGCCCCGACCGCAGCAGCAGGATGTTCGCCGGCTTGATGTCGCGATGCGTCACGCCCTTGGCGTGCGCCGCCTGCAGGCCGTCGCTGATCTGCACCGCGATGGTCAGCAGCTCGTCCGCCGGCAGCGGGCCGCGTTCGATGCGCGACTTCAGCGACTCGCCCTCCAGGTACTCCATCACGATGACCGGCTGCCCGGCGAACGTCTCCACCTCGTGGATGGTGCAGATGTTGGGATGGTTGAGCGCGGCAGCCGCACGCGCCTCGCGCAAGAACCGCTCCAGCGTGGATTGTTCCGCGACGGCGTCCGACGGCAGGAACTTCAGCGCGACGTCGCGCCCCAGCATGGTGTCTTCCGCGCGATACACCACGCCCATGCCGCCGCTTCCGAGACTTTCCACCACGCAGTAATGGCCGACCTTCTTGCCGATCATGGGAGCACCTGGGATTGGAGGGAAAGCGTATGTTAGGTGCTTCCGACAGGCGCGTCAACCAGCGCCGCCTTGGTGAGCAGAATCGCTCACTTGTGGACTTGCAGCACTCCGGGGAATGTCGTCAGCCCGGCTCGCTCTGCCTCTCGCTCCGCCACGCGCATGAGCCCGCTCTCCACCGCGGACGCAAGCGCCGGCGGCTCGTAGCTGGCGATCAACTCCTCCACTCGCGCGCGCGCCCGGCTGCAGGCGTCTCCCGCTCCCGGATCTCCGCCACGCTCGATCACCGCGGAAGGGAAGTGCTGCTCGCCGCGGAAGCGTGCCCGCGTCTCCGGCAGCGCGAGGAAGTTGCCCAGCAGTCCGGTCTGGCGGAACGTCTCGACGGCGAGCGTCTCGCCGCGTACCTCGATGCCCGCCGCCAGCCGTTGCGCCGACGCGATCGCCTCCGCATCCAGCACCAGCTTCTCGATGCTGAAGCACGCCAGGAAGTCGAGCATGCCCGCGCCCGAGATCATGTTGATCCCGCCGAGCGCCCCCAGCGCCGCCGACGTCGCGCTCTCCATCCCCGCCTGCGCATCCACCGACCGCGAGTCGCTCGCCACCAGGTACCCATGCGTCGGCAGGCCAAGCGACTTGCCCACCTCGCAACACGCTAGGTTCAACATCGCCGTCTCGACCGCGCCCATCGGCGCCGTCCCGTTGCGCATGTCGAAGATGGCCGGCGCGCCTCCCCACACGATGGGCGCCCCTGGCTGCGCCAGTTGATGGATCGTGATTCCGCTCAGGCACTCCGCCGCGTGCTGCACCACTGACCCGATGAGTGTGACCGGCGCCGTCGCGCCCGCCAGTGGCATCGCGACCATCTCCGCCGGCACGCCCGCCCGCGCCAGCTCCACCAGGTTCTCCGCCGCGAACTCCGACCAGTAAAGCGGCGGCGACGGGCACACGTCGAACACCGCCCGCGGCCGCCGGCGCAGCGCCTCGTGCGAACCGCTGTCCGCCGCCAGCAGCTCCAGCATCGGCCGCAGGCCCGCCACGCTGAACGCGCCGGTCACCACCGGTTTGTTCGAATGCAGCAGGACGAGGAACAGCCGATAGAGATCGCCCAGCGCGCTCGGCACGTCATTGCAGACCAGCGCCGTTGCCTGCGCGGCAAACTGCGGCAACGCCTCTGCCACCTGCACCAGCCGCACCAGGTCCGCACTCTCCGCCGGACGAGGTGTTTTTGTCTCGGGATCCAGGATGTTCAGGCAGGAAGAGCCGGGATCGAACTGCGCCTGGTCGCCGCCATACCGTACCGCCGCCTCGCCCGCGCGCGTGTAGAGCGCGAACTCTCGCGGCGCGGTGGCCAGCGCGTCACGCACCATCTTTTCTGGGATGTGCGCGACCTCGCCCTCGACCCGTGCTCCCGCCGCCGACAGCAACTCGCGCGCCGCCGCCGTCCCCACGCGCACGCCCGGCTGCGCGAGCAGCTGCAACGCTTCCTCCAGCGCGCGCGTGATGAGCGCGTCGTCGAGCAGGCGCAGCCGCGGTCTCACTTGCCACCTGCCGTCACCGCCGCGTGTCCGTTCAGCAGCCCTCGTGCCAGCGCGACCGAGCTGAAGGCGTCCTTGCCGAAGCCGTCGGCGCCGATCTCCTCCGCCCAGCGCCGCGTCACCGGCGCGCCGCCCACGATCACCTTCACCTGCGGACGTAGCCCGGCGCGCTCCAGCGCCTCCACCACCTTCCGCTGCCCCTGCATCGTCGTCGTAAGCAGCGCCGAGACCCCGACGATGTCCGCTCCCAGTTCGCGCGCCTTCTCCGCAAAGACCTCCGCCGCGACGTCGAC
The DNA here is from genome assembly GCA_035457425.1 of Terriglobales bacterium. Classification (NCBI taxonomy): domain Bacteria; kingdom Pseudomonadati; phylum Acidobacteriota; class Terriglobia; order Terriglobales; species Terriglobales bacterium. The sequence continues at coordinate 11,529 of DATIBR010000107.1, read as the reverse complement.
TCCCAGGTCATGCACGCGGAATCCATTCGCCGACAGCAGCGTCCCGACCAGCGCCTTGCCGATTTCGTGGATGTCACCCTTGGTCGTGCCCAGCACCACCGTTCCCGCCGCCGGCCGGTTCTCGCCCGCCGCGAGAAACGCCACGTCAAGCACGCCGACCGCCGCCTTCATCGCCTCGGCCGCGGCCATCATGTCCGGCAGGAACATCTTCCCCTGCGCATACTGCGTGCCGACCTCGCGGATGCCCGCCAGGAAGCCCTGCTCCAGTACCTCGGCGGCGCCCGCGCCGGCCTCCAGCGCCTGCCGCGCCAGCTCGCGCGCCCGCTCCGGCGCGCCTTCTACGACGCTCTGCTGCATGGCGACAAAATCCGCTTCCGGCATGGCGAGAATCTCCCAGCGTGATTCTCGTCACTTTGCGGGACGCGGCAGTGACACGCCTCACCGTCGCCTGTGACAGTCCTGTTGGGCGCGCGAGGCCGCTGCTGCGGAAGAGCGGCCACTGCGCCCGAATCAGCGCGTGACCACGTAACGAGCGACCTTTCCGGCCACCACCAGAAATGACCTGTCGCCGCATCGATAGATCGCCGACACCTTTCCGTCTTTCTCCAGGACGGAGCCCTCACGGTCCAATTCCTTCCCACAGGCCACTTGGGCCATCTTCTCGGTCATGCCGATCGCGATTTCTCGGTTTTCGATCGCTGCCCAGATGGCTGGGCTCCAGCCCGGGAACAGCCTGTGGGGATCTTGCAAGTAGACGTTGCGCCCGAGTAACTCCCCAGCACCGTCGCCATCAGCGCAACTCTTCTCGCCGTACCCGGGATGGAACCTGGCATCGAAGCAGACCTTCTCCGACAAGCAGCCCTCACCGCCGGCTGTTTTGAAACACAGGTTGGGACCATCGATGGCTCCCCACTCGGGTCGCGAAGCGGTCATGCGTTCGGTATTCCGGACGCGGATCCACGTTTTCTTGCCGCCGGCAGGAGCACCCCAAAGGTCGAGTGGTCCTTTAGCCCAGAACGTCTTGCCCATCGACCACGTCTCCGCAGCCTTCATTTCAGAAATGAAGCCCAGGTTGTCGGAATCATCGTGCGCGATGATCTTGTCGCCGCTGCCGTCCACCGTGATCTCTAATTCAAAAATGACAGCGTCACCGAAGGGACGCTTCCCCAGGAGCTTGACGTCCGTCACAACACCCGTCTTGCCGGCGTATTGCTCTCTTGGCAAGCCCTCGTGAGCTTTGTCGGCGCGATAGTAGTCGATCCGGTCTCCCGGGGCGGAGTCACCGAAGAACGGCGCTTGAGAATAGCCCGCCAGGAAAATGACCTTCTCGCCCTTCCAACTCAGGACCTGTTCCTGGCTCGTCATGGGAGCCTTAGGCTGACTCTGGGCGTTGCTTCGGCCCGGCACACCCAATGCGGCGGCACAGATCATCAATACAGGACCGAGGCGGTAGCGTAAGGAGCTGCCGAGATTCATCGTACCCTCCGTCGATGAGGACTGGAGAAGCGCTCGCCCTCCGGGGCGTCGTCCAGTGACGCCCGTTCGCAGGTCGAACTTGCTGCTAGCGGTGAGGGCCGTTCCGCGCCCTACTCCGGTGGCGCGACCCTACCTTCATTACCGCAGGCGAGCACGCAGGCATGTGGGATTATCCGCGGTCCGCTACGCTAAACCACGGAGGCCCTTGGTTCAATACCCTGGTGTCACGATGGTCGGTGGCGCCGCAGGAGACGGGGCTTCCTTGCCGCGCGCGCTCTTCTTTGACCCCGTTATTCGACGCTGTTACTATGGTTCTGCGGGGTGGAGCAGTCTGGTAGCTCGTTGGGCTCATAACCCAAAGGTCGGTGGTTCAAATCCACCCCCCGCAACCAATCGAAGCTTCAACCTACGGGCGCTCGCCAGAGGCGCCCGTAGCGTTTTCACCCGGCGATCTGCTCGAGCGCCGCGACCTCCGCCGGCGCGAGCTTCAGCTCCAGCGCGGCCAGGTCCTGCCGCATGTGCTCAGGATCGGACGTCCCCGTCAGCGGGACCATCCCCACGGCCCTCGCGAACGCGAAGATCACCTGCGGCGTGGTCGCGCCCAGTCGCGCGGCGATGCGCCCGACAGCCGGGTGTCGCAGCACCTCCACATTCGCCGTGAGCAGCGAGAATCCCTGGTAGACGCACCCGTTCTGGCGGCAGAACGCGCGCACCTCGCGGTCCCAGTCGAAGCGCGCGAAGCAGCGGTTCTGCACCAATGCGGGGTTCGCGCCGCGCGCCGCCATCTCCTCCAGGTGCCACGGCCCGACGTTGCTCACGCCGATGGCGCGCGCCCGCCCGCCATCGCGCTCCGCCGCCATTGCCGCCCAGGCTTCGTCGTCTTCCGCGCTCCAGTGACGTCCGGAAGCCGGCCCGTGCAGCACCAGGCTGTCGACGTAGTCCGTCCGCAGATGCTCCAGCGAGCTCGCCAGCGACTGTCGCACCTGCTCTCCCACGCTCGCCGCCGGGTCATACGGCAGCCGGTGGTCCTGCCCGCCGCGGTACGTGAACTTCGTCTGCAGGAAAAGCTGCGCGCGCGTGACCACGCCTGCCCGGTAACACTCCTCCAACGCCTCGCCCACGCCGGCCTCGAAGTAGTGGCGGCGCTGATTGGCGGTGTCGATGCCGCGGAACCCAGCCCGCAGCGCGAGCGTGGCCAGCTCCGCCGTGCGCTCTTCCTTCCACGCCGTGCCGTAGACGAACGCCGGGATCTCCATCCCGGCATTGTCTCATCACCCCGCCGCGCGGCTTGCCCGCGCTGCCGCCGCTTCGCCGCGCTGCTTCTCCTGGCACTGCGGACACACGCCGTGCGTGAACGTCACCTCGGAGCGCTCGCTCAGGTAGCTTTCCAGCTCCTGCCAGTAATGCTGGTCGCACCGGATGCGCTTGCACCACGCGCAGATCGGCAGCAGGCCCTCCAGCCGGCGCACGTTCCGGAACGCCTCTTCCAGCTCGCGCACGCGCTGCGCCAGGCCCTCCTGCAATTGCAGCATCCGCTGGCCCACGCCCACGCGCGCCAGCAGCTCTTCCGGATGGAACGGCTTGGTCAGGTAGTCGTCCGCGCCCGCGTGCAGCCCCGAGACAACGTCGCGCGTCGTCTTGCGCGTCGCCGTCAGCAGCAGCACGTACATCGGCCGCGTCTCGCCCGACGCCCGCAGCCGCCGGCATATCTCCGGACCATCCAGCCCCGGCATCTGCCAATCGACTACCGCCAGCTGCGGCCCGTCGCTCTGCCGCAGCGCCTCCCACGCTGCGCGCCCGTCCGGCGCCGCCACCACCTCATACTTCTGGCTCAGCAGGCGCACCAGCAGCGTCAGCGTGACGCCGTCGTCTTCCGCGACCAGGATCTTCACACGCTGCTCCTGTTCCCGGCGTCAGTGCATCGTCGCGATCACCCGCTCACCCACGGCCGCCGCATCCTTCGCCGGCTCGAGGATCTTCTGCAGCCGGTGTTGCAGCTCGTTCACCGCGCGGTGCAGGTTCACGATGCCCGGTGTCGCCGGATCCGCGTCGTTCGCCGCGACGTCGCATCCCACGTCGGCCGCCAGTTCGGTCGCGAAGCGCACCTCCTCGTCCTCGCGCCGCGCCTGGATCGCCACCGGGTCACGCTCTTCCTTCGCCTTCAGACACTGCTCCAGCAGCGCCAGCAGCGCTCTCACATGCCCGGCGCCGTGCCGCAAGTCGCGCACCAGCCGGGCGTCGAGCATGCTTTCCGCGGCCGCCACCGCAGCCTCCATCTCCTTCACCGCGCTCATCGCCGTCTGCAGCCTTGCTCCCAACACCGCCGCCGCCGGCGCTCCTGGCGGTTCGCTTACTGGCGTACCCGTCAGTGCGCTCCGGGCTTCCAGCGCGCCCACGATCTGCTCCAACTGCTCGCGGTCCGCATCCGTCATCCCCGCGAATTCCACTCCCATCCCGACCGCCGGATGCGTCGTGCGGACCCACCCGCGCGCCCGGAACGCGACGCCTTCCACCGTCAGCGTCATTTCGAGCTGCGTCTGCGTGGGCAGCGGCGAGAGCGTCTCCAGGTAGCATCCCGACGAACTGATGTCGGCGACCGTCGCCCACATCGGATTGCTCGAGCCCGCCGGACGCACCTCCGCGCCGCCTTCGCAGGCGAAGCGGCGTTGCGTGCGTCGGTCCAGCGCCGGCTTTCCGGCGGCGCCCGACGGCGCGCCTTCGTTGCCCGCCTCGTCCCATGAGAACCGCGTCGGCTCCACGCACTGGATTCCCATCTCTCCCTCATCCGACGTGCCCGCCGTTCCTGCCCACGTGACGCGAAAGCGCGCCTTGCTCTTGCCCTGCTGCACACCGATGATGTCTCCGCTTTTCAGGCAGCAGCGCACTCCCGACACTCGCGCGCCCAGCTGCGTGATGTCGCTTGTCTCCGCCGCCTGCGCAAATGGCTTGCCCCGCGCATCCAGTCCCCAGATCCGGATCGGGATGGCTTCTCCCGCCCGCGTTTCCCGTCGCCGCGCCATGTCCGGCCTCCTGCGTGACGCGCCAGCAATTGCCGCGCTACGTCTGCAGTATGCCTGCGGCTTCGCTTCGCCGTGGTTTCGCCATTGCTTTTCCGTCGCAAGTGCTCCCGTTTTGGAACACGCGCGCGCCCCCGCGCGTACACTTACTCCATGCCTCGCGACATCCTCGCCGTGCCGCCCGTGCCCGCGGACCAGCGCGTTCCATACGGCGACGACCCCAGCCAGTTCCTCGACTTGTTCACCGTGCAAGGGAAGCCGCGTGGCGCAGCGGCGTTCATCCACGGAGGCTTCTGGCGCGCCAAGTACGACCTCACCCACGCCAGCCATCTCTGCGCCGGGCTTGCGCGCGCCGGCATCGCGACCGCCAGCCTCGAGTACCGGCGCTCCGGCAATGGTGGCGGCTGGCCGGCCACTTTTGACGATCTGAAGGCCGCCCTCACCGCCGCGCGCCAGCATCTGCCTTCCGACCCCGTCGTCCTCGGACACTCTGCCGGCGGCCACCTCGCGCTCCGTCTCGCCTCCGCGAAAGTCGCGATGAAGGGCGCCATCGGCCTGGCGCCCTGCGCCGACCTCCAGATGGCCTACCACCTTCATCTCTCGAACGACGCCGTCGTCGAGTTCCTCGGCGGCACGCCCGCCACCGCCCCCGGGCAGTACTCCGCCGCCGACGCCAAGCTGCACCCCGCGCTGCTCCCGCGCATCCTCGTCCACGGCACGACCGACGACGTCGTCCCAATCGCGCTCAGCCAGTCCTTCGTCTCCGCGCGCGTCAAGGACACCCCTAAGCCCGAGCTCATCGAGCTCGCCGGCACAGACCACTTCGCCCTCATCGACCCCGAAGCCGAAGCCTTCAAGACTGTGTTGGGTTCCGTCGAACGCCTGCTGAAGTAGCGAGCGCTGGCCTCCAGGCCGGCAGGGTTGCGGGCATTCTGCCCGCAGCAGAGAATGGTGGCGCGCTCGCCCGCGAGTGCAGCCTTTGATTCTGTAGGTAGGCGCCGGCGACCCGCCGGCGCAGGCTTAGTCCGAAGGACGCCAGAATCCAGCCCGGCACGTAAGTGCCGGGTGCGTCACGCGTGAAAGGGAAGAGTCGGCTTTAGCCGACGGCACTCACGAACTTCTCCACGAACCCCGCCACATCCCGATACGAGTTGTAGAGCGGCGCCGGCGTCACCCGCAGGATGTCGGGCTCACGGAAGTCGGTGAACACGCCCTGCTCGAGCAGCTTCTCCACCACGCCGCGCCCGTTCTTCCGGATGCGGATCGCCAGCATCGCCCCGCGCCGCTCCGGCTCCCGCGGCGTGATGATCTCGAACTTCTCCGACCTCTGCTCATCGAGCAGCCCCTCGAGGTATCCGGTCAGCGCGACGCTTTTCCTGCGCAGCGCCTCCATGCCGGCTTCGTCGAATATCTCCATCGCGGCGCGCAGCGCCGCCATCGAGAGCACCGGCGCGTTGCTCAGCTGCCAGCCTTCAGCGCCCGCCATCGGCACGAAGTCCGGACCCATGCGGAAGCGCGTCGCTTCGTCGTGCCCCCACCAGCCCGCGAAGCGCCGCAGCTCCGCATTCTTCGCGTGCCGCTCGTGGACGAAGCATCCCCCGACCGCGCCCGGCCCTGCGTTCAGGTACTTGTAGGTGCACCACACCGCGAAATCGGCGTTCCAGTCGTGCAGCTTCAGCGCCAGGTTGCCGGCCGCGTGCGCCAGGTCGATCCCCACCACGCAGCCTTGCTTCTGCGCCGCGCGCGTGATGGCCGCGAAGTCGAACGTCTGCCCCGTCGAGTAGTTCACGCCCGGCAGCAGCACCAGCGCCGTCGCCGGCCCTTCCTTCTCGATCGTCGCCAGGATGTCTTCTTCCCGCAGCGTCCACTCGCCCTTGCGCGGCGCGAGCTCGGTCAGCGCCGCCGCCGGAGCGTAACCGTGGAAATGCAGTTGCGACTTTACGGCGTATTGGTCGGAAGGGAAGGCCCCCTTCTCCATGATGATCTTGTGTCGCTGCCCGGTCGGCCGGAAGAACGACACCATCATCAGGTGCAGGTTCACGGTGAGCGAGTTCATCACCACGACCTCGATCGGCTTCGCGCCTACCAGCCGCGCCGTTTGCTCGGTCAGCAGCCGGTGATACCCCAGCCACGGCGACTTCGCCCGGAAGTGGCCTTCGACCGCCAGCTCCGCCCAGTCCTTCAGCTCCTGGTCCATGTACTGCCGCGTGGATCTTGGCTCCAGCCCCAGCGAGTGCCCGCACAGGTAGATGGCCTCGCCGCCGCGCGGCCCGCGCGGGAAGTAGAACCGCTCGCGATACTTCGCCAGCGGGTCGCGCGCATCCAGCGCGGCTGCCGGTTCCCGGTTTTGTACGACCTTAGGCAAGCTCTCCGCTCCGTGTCATCCTGAGCGCGCGCAGCGCGCGAAGGATCTCACCGCCAACGCTCATGCGTTCTGCAATTCTCCCAGTGGCGTCAGCTCTCGCTGCACCAGCGCTTCCGCCTTCTTCCAATCGAGATCTTCCACGCGCTCGATGTCGTCGCACAGTTCGCCCAGCATGCGGTCTTGGATCCGGCCGCGCTCGAGCGCCACTTTGTACGGCAAACGATGGAACGTGACCATCGCATATTTCGGCATGAAGTGGCCCGGAAACTTCGCCTCCAGCGCCAGTTCCACCTTCTTGCGCAACAGGAACCGCGGGTCGGCGACCTTGTCGCGCATCTCGACGAAGTTCTCCAGCGCCAGGTCCGCGATCGCGTCCGTGTTCTCCTTCCGCGCCGCCTCGAACTCCGCGAACAGCCGCTCCCAAGTTGGAGCGCCGGCCTCCTCGCCGGCAGGGGCGCGGGCGTCCCGCCCGCGCTTGTCCATCAGCTCCAGCAGCACCGTGATGTCCTCGAATGCCGCGTTCAGCCCCTGTCCGAAGAACGGCACGATCGCGTGCGCGGCGTCGCCCAGCACCAGCGCTCGCCCGCCGACGTGCCATGGCTCGCACTGGATCGTCACCATCGCCCCCACCGGGTTCGCGTTGTAGTTCTCCACCAGCTCCGGCATCAGCCGCAGCGCGTCCGGGAACCGCTCCTCGAAGAAGCGCTTCACCTTCGCGTCCGAGTCCAGCTCCGCGAACGAATCCTTGCCCTCGAACGGCAGGAACAGGATGCACCCGAACGTGCCGTCGATGTTCGGCAGTGCGATCAGCATGTAGCTGCCGCGCGGCCAGATGTGCAGCGCGTTGACCTCCATCTGGTGCTTGCCGCCAGGTCCCGCGGGGATCGTCAGCTCCTTGTAGCCGTAATCGAGGTACTGCTGCGACAGGTTGAACCGGAACATGCCGGTCTGCATGGCCAGGCGGATCGCGCTCGCCGAACCGTCGGTCCCGATCGCGACGTCCGCGCCGACCGCGCGCTCGTGTCCCGTCAGCTCATTCCGCACGCGCAGCTTCCCCGTGCGCAGCTCGTATCCAACGCAGCGCTCGCTGAACTCGATGGTCACGCCGCGCTCCTCCGCGGCGCTCATCAGCGCGATGTTCAGCTCCGCCCGCGAGATCGAGTTGATGACCTCGCTCTCGTCCTTGCCGTAGGGCATGAAGCTCAGCTCGCCCGACACCGCGTGCATCATCCGCCCGCGCATCGGGATGATGATGCGCTGCATCTCCTCCCACACCCCGGCCGCCCGCAGCGCGTGGATCCCACGCGTCGACAGCGCCAGGTTGATCGATCGCCCGGCCGGGACCTTCACCTTGCGCATGTCCGGACGCCGCTCGAACAGCTGCACTGCGTGCCCGCGCTTCTTCAACTCGATGGCCAGCAGCGGCCCCGCCAGCCCCGACCCCACCAGCGTGATCTGTGGCTTCGCTGTCATTTCTGCGGAGGCTGCTCCAGCATCGTCCGCGCCTCCCACAGTTCAGGGAAGAACTTCTTGTCGAGCGTGGTCCTCAGGTACGAGGACCCCGCGCTGCCGCCGGTCCCCATGCGCATGCCGATGGTCCGCTCTACCAGCTGGATGTGCCGCAGCCGCCAGCCCATGATCAGCTCGTCGAATTCCACCAGCCGCTCGCACACGTCGATCCAGTCGCGGAAGTGCTTCTCGTCCAGATACACCTCGCGCACCGCCATGGCGCGGTCTTCCTCGCTCGCCTGCACGCGCGGCTTCTTCAGCTTGCCCATGGTGTGCAGCGCGTCGAAGAACAGGTCGTGCAGCGAGGGCTCGCGCAGCCGCCGCTGCAGCGCCGCCAGCGCTTCCGGATGCGGGTCGTGGTGCTTCAGCAGCTTTTCGTCCTTCTGCCCGCACAGGAATTCGATCTCGCGCCACTGCTCCGACTGGAACCCGCTCGCCGGCTCCAGCTTCCCGCGGAACGCCAGGAAGTGCGTCGGCAGCATGGTCTCGAGGATCGTGAACTGCTCCACCGCGATGCGCATGATCTCCGTGCAGCGCCGCAGCAGCCGCGCCGCCTCGTAGATCTCGTCGCGCGACTGCGCGCTCTCCGCCACGTGCCGGAACGCCCGCGCCACCGCGTCCAGGTCGTGCAGCAGCTCCTTGAACCACAGCTCGTACGTCTGGTGGATGATGATGAACATCATCTCGTCGTGGTGCTGCGGCTCCGACTGCGGCGTCTGCAGCTTCAGCAGCTCCGGCAGCCGCAGGTACGACCCGTACGTCAGCAGCTTGTTCGCGTCCGACTTCACCATCCCGCCGTACGCGTCGCCCTCCGGAGGCTTGCCCACCGGACACCCGCCGCTCGCTATCTTCTTGTCTTTATCATCCATGTGCTGGCTGACTCACCTTCAGGTTCAACCACTGCTGCGCGTTCCCACCCAGCAGCTTCGCTCTTACGTCATCCGAGAACCGGCTCTCGCGGATCAGTTGTCCCGCGCGCTCCTCGCCCAGCGGGTAAGGGAAGTCGCTGCCCAGGCACACGCGCTCTTCGCTCATTACGCTCACCAGGAACTCCAGCGCCTTCGGCTCGAACACCGCCGAATCCACGAAGAAGCGTTTCACGTACTCGCTCGGCGCCAGCTCGCTCTTGCCGCGCGCCACCGGCGAATGCCGCCACGCGTTCTCCAGCCGCCCCAGCAGGAACGCGAAGCTGCCGCCGCCGTGCGCGAACAGGATGCGCAGCTCCTTCGGCAGGCGGTCGAATCCGCCGCTCTCGATCAGCGCGGTGATGGCCAGCTGCGTCTCCGCCGGCATCGCCACCGTCCACGGCATCATGTACTCCGGCATGCGTTCGCACGCCATCATGTCCCACGGATGCACGAACACCGCCGCGCCCACCCGCGCGCACTGCGCGAGAAAATCCAATATCCCCAGGTCGTCCAGGTTCTTCAGCCCGACGTGGTTCCCGATCTCGACGCCCACGTGTCCGGCCTTCACGCACCGCTCCAGCTCGCGCGCCGCCGCCGCCGGCTCCTGCAGCGGCACCTGGCACAGCGGCAGGAAGCGCCCGTTCCCGCGCCCGCAGAACTCCAGCAGCGCGTCGTTCAGGAACTTGCAGGCCTCCAGCGCGTGCTGCGCCGGGCGCTGGTAGCCGAACATCACCGGCGTCGGCGAGATGAGCTGCACGTCCACGCCGTCGCGGTCCATCTGCTCCAGCCGGCGCTGCGCGTCCCAGCAGCGCGCGTCGATCTTCCGGAACGGCTGCTCGCCCAGGCAGATGTCCGCCTCGCCCTTGCCGTTGTGCCGGATGCTCGGCCAGTCGGTTCCGCCGAAGCGCTTGCCGAAATCCGGCCACGACTCCGGGAACCAGTGCGTGTGGACGTCGATCGTCCGCGGCTTGGAAGCTGCCGCCAACTATTGCCCCTTCGGCGGATGCACCGCGCCGCACTTCTTGCACGTCCGCGCCTGCTCGTCGCCGTAGAACTTGTCGAAGATCGGCGGCAGGTCTTTCACCAGGCTCTCGATGCGCTTCTCCGCGCGGTGGATGAGGTGGTGGCACTTCTGGCAGTACCACTCGAACGCATCCACCGTGCCCTCCGGCCGCGGCACCTCGATCACCACCCCGATGGTGTTCGCCCCGCGCTGCGGCGAGTGCCGCATGTGCGCCGGCAGCAGGAAGATCTCGCCCTCTTTGATCGGGACATCCACCGGCGGCTCGCCCTCCTTCGGCATCAGCCGCACCACGATGTCGCCCTTCAGCTGGTAGAAGAATTCCTCTGTCGGGTCGTCGTGATAATCGCGCCGCTGGTTCGGACCGCCCACCACCGTCACCATCATCTCGCCGTCTTCCCACACCTGTGCGTTGCCGACCGGCGGCTTCAGCTTGTCCTTGTTCTCGTCGATCCACTTCTGGAAGTTGAAAGCCTTCAGCGTCCTGATCGATGGCATCCTCGACCCTTCCTTCGGAGGGGCGCGCCTTCAGGCGCGCCGTTCCGCTCCCCAAATATCTCCAGGGCTTTAGCCCCGGCCCAAACGTTTGTACGCCCGCACCGTCATCTCGATCCGCAGCTGCGGGCCCGGCAGCTCACGCACCGCGACCGTCGTTCGCGCCGGCCCCTCCTGCGGGAAGAACTCGCCGTACACCTCGTTGTACGCAGGGAAGTCCTTCATGTCGACCAGGTACGTCGTCACCTCGACCACGTCCTCGAGCGTCGCCCCGGCGCTCGCCAGGATGTCGCGCACGTTCTCGATCACCGCCCGCGTCTGCTCCCGGATACCCTCCGGCACCGTGTCATCCGGCCGCCGCGCGCTCGTCCCCGAGACGAACAGGAAATCCCCCGCGCGCTTCACGTGCGGATACTTCCCCAGCGGCTTCGCTTTCCCGGCGACTACCTTTGCATCCACTTTCGTGAGGTCCTTTGTGTGGCCTTTGTGTCCTTCGTGTGATGCTTTTCGGCCCCGCTCATTGCCAATCGCCAATCGATAATCGCTAATTGCTAACCGCTAGATCTTGATACACACATTATTCAACTCCGAGTAGAAGTTCAGCGAGTGCACCCCGCCCTCCCGCCCGATCCCGCTCAACCCCACGCCCCCGAACGGCGTTCGCAGGTCGCGCAGGAACCACGAGTTCACCCACGTGATGCCCGCGCGCATCTGCTGCGCCACCCGGTGCGCCCGGTC
>DATIBR010000106.1 GCA_035457425.1 Terriglobales bacterium | reverse complement strand
CGCCGCCGAACATGTCGCCGAAGCCGAAGATCTCGCCGAAGATGTCGCTGAAGTCGGTGAAGATGGAGGGGTCGAAGCCGGCGGGGCCGCCCGCGCCCGAGACCGCGGCGTGACCGAAGCGGTCGTAGGCCGCGCGCTTGTCCGCGTCGGCGAGCACGCTGTAAGCCTCGCTCGCCTCCTTGAACTTCTCCTCCGCGTCCGGGTTGTCGGGATTGCGGTCGGGATGGTACTGGAGCGCGAGCTTGCGGTAGGCGCTCTTGATCTCGACGTCGGTCGCGGTGCGGCTCACGCCGAGCACTTCGTAGTAATCGCGTTTGGTCCGGGTCGGCAGAGGGGTCCTCTTCTACTTCTTGTGATTGCGGGCCACGCGCACCATCGCGGGACGCAGCAGCCGGTCCTTGAGCTTGTAGCCGCGTTGCAGCTCGTCGAGCACGTGGTTGTCGCGCGCGCGATCAGTCTCGACCATCTCGACGGCCTCGTGGACGTGCGGGTCGAAGGGCTGCCCGGCAGCGGCGACCGGCTTCACGCCGAGCTTGCCGAGCGCGTCGGCCAATTGCTTGTGGATGAGCTCCACGCCGGACTGGAACTCCTTCGCGTTGTCGCGGTGCGCGAGCGCGCGCTCGAAGCTGTCGAGGATGGGCAGCAGCGACTTCACCGCCTCGGTGAGCGCGTAGTCGCGATAGTCCTGCTGCTCCCTGGCGGAGCGCTTGCGCGCGTTCTCGAACTCGGCCTGCAGGCGCGCCAGGCGGTCGAGCAGCGCATCACGCTCGCTGCGCAGCCTGGACAGCTCGTCGGCGGCGGGCTGCGCCTGGTTCTCCGGCGCGCCCGGCTGGCTCTCGACGAAGCCGTCCTCCTCCGCGGGCGGCAGCTCGTGCTCCAGCTCCGGAGTCTCCAGCTCGGCTTCCTTGCCGTGTTTTCCGTTCGGCTTACTCATGGCCCTTATTCTTCCGTCCCATTCAGGATCTTGTCGAAGAGTTGCGCGATGTAGGACACCGCGGTGATGGTGTGCTCGTAGTCCATGCGTGTGGGCCCGATGACGGCGAGCGACCCCATCATCTCCTGCCCGACGCGCGCCGGGGCGCCGATGAGCACGAAATTCCGCATCTCGGGAAGCGCTTCTTCCAATCCGATGACCACGCGCACCGCCTCCTGGCGCTCGTCGACGTACGCGGACAGCAGCTCGACGACGCGCTGCTTCTCTTCCAGCGTGCGCATCAGCTGGCGCAACCGGTCGCGGTCTGCCTCGCTCACGACCAGGTTCGAGACCCCCTCGACGAACACGCTGCGCGCGGTCTCGCCGCCCAGTGCGCCGCCCTGGTAGAGCTCGCGCACGCTGCGCATGAGGTTGTCGTACTCGCTGCGCTCCTGCTCCAGGCGCCGTACGAGTTCCTGGCGGACCTTCTCCATCGTCCAGCCGCGGAAGTTCTCGTTCAGGTAGCGCCCGGCGGCGTCGAGGTCCGCCTGCGAGAGGTCGTGCTCGACGCGAAACACGCGGTCGCGCACGACGCCGCCCTTCGCCACCACCACGCCGAGGATCTTCTTCTCCGCCAGCCGCGAGAAATGGATGTGCTCGAGCGCGTTGCTCGGTCCCGAGCCGGCGACCGCGACGCCGACACTGTGCGAGACCAGCGAGAGCACGCGCGAGGTCCGCTCCAGGAACTCCTGCGGGTCGGAGATGCCGCCCAGCGTTTGCTGGATCATCCCCTGGTCGGCCTGCGAAAGGTGCGCCTTGCCCGAGATCTGCTCGACGTAATAGCGGTAGGCCTGCGGCGTGGGCACGCGGCCCGCGGAAGTGTGCGGCTGCTCGAGAAATCCGGCGTCGGCGAGGTCGGCCATCACGTTGCGGATGGTCGCCGCGCTCAGCCCGTCCTTATTCGCGCGCGAGATGGTGCGCGAGCCTACCGGCTCTCCGGTCGCGATGTAGGTCTCGACGATGGCCGTGAGGATCTCGCGCTGGCGCGGCCCTACGGTCTGCTTCTCCGCCATAATCCCTTTGGATGCAGCGACTTACGATAAAGTCGCAGACAATCCCCTACCCTTGATTGTAGGGAGAGTGCCCCGCAGCGTCAACGCTTAGCACTCCGGGCACCAGACTGCCAAACTACTGGATCTGGATGACGTTGTCGGGCGCGGCGGCCTTCACCTCTTCGAGGCGCACCTTTACGCGCTCGGCGAAGTCGAAAAAGGACTTGGCGCGCGGGTCCTCGGGGCCGGCGAGCGCGACGGGAGAGCCCGAGTCGCCGCCCTTGCGGATGTCGGGCGCGAGCTCGATGGTCCCGAGGAACGGGATGCCGAACTGCTTGCCGGTGCGCTCGGCGCCGCCCTTGGAGAAGATGTCGATCTCGTGGTGGCAGTGCGGGCAGGTGAAGTAGCCCATGTTCTCGACGATGCCGAGGATGTCGACCTTGACCTGGCGGAACATCTCGATGGCCTTGCGGGCGTCCTGGAGCGAGACGTCGGACGGCGTGGAGACGACGATGGCGCCGGTGAGGGGCACGGTCTGCATGAGCGAGATGGCGACGTCGCCGGTGCCGGGCGGCAGGTCCACGACAAGGTAGTCGAGCTCGCCCCACTCCACCTGCTGCAGGAACTGGCGGATGAGCTGGTGGAGCATGGGCCCGCGCCAGACCAGCGGCTTGTCGCCGGGGTTGAGGAAGCCGACGGAGATGAGCTTGACGCCGTAATTTTCGAGCGGCTCGATGCGGTTCTCGCCCACCACCTTGGGCTGCGCGCTGGTGTTCATCATCAGCGGGACGTTTGGGCCGTAGACGTCGGCGTCGAGCAGGCCGACCTTGTGGCCGAGCTTGGCCAGCGCGATGGCCAGGTTCACGGCGATGGTGGTCTTGCCGACGCCGCCTTTGCCGCTGCCGACCGCAACGATGTTCTCGACGCCCGGGATGGCTTGCGGACCGCGCTGCGGCGCGCCGCCTGCATGCATGTGGCTCACGAAGACTCCTCTGGAACCTTTGATTATACGCGGCGGAACGCGGGGGCATGGTCTCGCGCCGGCGCGTGGCCGGCGCCCACCAGCTACTGTCTTGTCCTCTTGCGGGCGGCTTGCTCCTGGATGCGGTGCTCGCGGCGGCGGCCGGCGCCTTCGTAACGGCGCTTCTCTTCCGGCGTCTCGGGGACGACGGGCGGGACCTCGAGGCGGCGGCCTTCGCGGTCGATGGCGACGAAGGTGAGGTAGGCGGAGCTGATGTGGCGCGTCTGCCCGGTGATGTAGTTCTCCACCCAGCACTTCACGCCGATCTCCATGGAGGTGCGGAAGGCGCGGTTCACGCTCGACTTGAGCACCAGCAGGTCGCCGACGTGGACGGGCGCGAGGAAGTCGAGGTGGTCCATGGAGGCGGTGACGACGTAGCTGCGGCAGTGGCGATGCGCGGCCATGGCGCCGGCGACGTCGATGAGCTGCATGAGGCGGCCGCCCATCAGGTTGCCGAGCGGGTTGGTGTCGTTGGGGAAGATGACCTCGGCCATCTGCGACTGGGACTCGCGCACCGGCCGCGGCTCGAGCGTGCGGGGGACGTTCGCTTCGATCGAATCCTTGGAGGGCTTGCCGTCGTTCATTTTGCGGTCGTGGCCTTGGCGGCCGGATGCCGCGCCAGGTACGACTCAAGATAACACTGCGCCTTCTTCTGCACACGCTCGTCGGGGTGCGGCGTGCTCCAGCGGGCGGTGGCGGGGTCGTAGCGCAGCTCGCCGTCGCTGACCGGCGCGTGTCCGCGCTCGAGCAGGTACTTGATGGCGACGAAGCCGTCGCTCGTCCTGCCCATGAAGCGCACCGAATCGGCGTCGCGGTCGTGCGGCAGCCGCGGGCAAGACTTCGCGTAGCCGATGTTGCAGAGCTCGCGCAGCTGGTCTTGCGTCGGCTGGTACGGCTTCTCCTGCGCGCAGCAGAAGCCGACGAAGCCGTCGCCCAGCGGCAGCCGCGCGCGGTGCTGCCACAGTTCGGCGTCGCAACGGTGCTCGGGAATGAAGTACGGACACGCCATGGCTTTTTCGCGCTTGTCATGCTGAGCCGCGGCAGCGGCGAAGCATCTCACGAGAAAGCCGCTTCCGTGAGATCCTTCGCGCGCGCTCAGGATGACACCGCGCGGGATTCTACAGCAGGATGCAAGTTGCGTTTTCCACCGCCTGTGCAGAAGATTGGGGTTACGGCATCCGCTGTAGGAGAAAAGGACATGGCCAGCCGCGCCGACATGCTCAAGGAATTCCTCGCGCAGAATCCCACCGACGCCTTCGCGCGGTATGGCCTGGCGATGGAGTACCGCAACGCCGGCGACACCGCCGGCGCGCTGCGCGAGTTCGACGCGCTCCTCCAGGCGAATCCCGATTACACAGCCGCGTACTTCATGGCGGCGCAGACGCTGGCCTCGGCCGGCCGCAACGACGAAGCCAAGCAGCGGCTGCGCGCGGGCATCGCCTCGGCGGAGCGCACCGGCAACCAGCACGCCAAGAGCGAGATGAGCGCGATGCTGGAAGAGCTCGGCGGCTAACAGGCGGCGGGCTCGGCGTCGGTGCGCTTCATGTTCTTTTTCATCATGCGGTCGACGATGCCGGGCGAGTGCTGGTACATGCGGATGGCGAGCGCGTTGCTGGCGGGCACCACGATCTCGCGCTTCCCTTTCAGGTAGGCCTTGAGGGTGGCGTCGGCGACGTCGTCGGGCGTGCCACCGCGGCGCGCGTCCCCGCCGTAGCGCAGCCGGTCCTTGCCCCGCACCAGGTTGTCCTGGAAGTTGGTGCGGATGTACCCGGGGCAGACGTTGAGCACGTTGACGCCGGTGCCCATGAGCTCGACGCGCGCCGCGTGCGAGAACGCGTTCACCGCGTGCTTGGTCGCGCAGTAGGCCGCCATGTAGGGCACCGCGATGTAGCCGGCGACGCTGGAGATATTGATGATGGTCCCGCTGCCTTGCTGCTTCATCAGCGGGATGACCGCCTGCATGCCGTGGAGCAATCCCCAGACGTTGGTGTCGAACATCTTGCGCGCTTCGTCGAGGTCCATGTTCTCGACTGAATCGTTCAGGCCGTAGCCGGCGTTGTTGATCCAGACGTCGATGCGGCCGTAGGTCTTGACCGCCAGCTCGCGCAGGCGCTCCACGTCCTGGCGCACGGTCACGTCGCATCTGGCGGCTTCGGTCTTGTCGTGGCGCCCGATGCGCTCGCGCGCGGTTTCCACGCGGTTGATGTCGCGCGAGGCCATGAGGACCTCGGCGCCGTTTTCGACGAACGCTCGCGCCAGCGCCTCGCCGATGCCCATCGACGCGCCGGTGATGACCACGATCTTCCCGTTCACGTTGTGCATGGGGCAGCTTCTATTCCTCTCCTCCAACCAAGTCAAGGACTAGAATCCACTGAGCGATGCCGCTCCTCCCGCTGTTTCCGCTGGAAGTCGTGCTCTTCCCCGGCGTGCCGCTGCCGCTGCACATCTTCGAGCCGCGCTACCAGGAGATGATCGGCGAGTGCCTGCGCGACCGGACGGAGTTCGGCGTGGTGCGCGTGGTGAATGACGGCATCGCCGCCGCCGGCTGCACCGCGGCCATCCTTGACGTCATCAAGCGCTACGACGACGGCCGCATGGACATCCTGACCGAGGGCCGGCGGCGCTTCGAGACGATCGCCCTCGACCAGGAACGCAGTTTCCTGCGCGGGGAGGTCGCCTTCTTCGACGACGAGCCGAGCGAGGCCTCCACCACCGCGGCACAGCGCGCCATCCGGCTCTACCTCGACCTGCTCGCGCTCGCCGACGTGGAAGCCGAGAACCCTCCCGAGCCCGGTCCGAATCTTTCCTTCCTCATCACCTCCGGCCTGCCGCTCGAACTGGACTTCAAGCAGCAACTGCTGGAGTCGCGGTCGGAAGCCAAGCGCATCGGACTGATCGTGGAGTACTACGAATCGCTCGTGCCACGACTGAAGCGGGCGCTCAAGGCGCGCAAGAAGTCGGGCGGCAACGGCCACGCGGTCTGAGCGCAGACCGCGGAACAGGGCGGCGGGACGCTCGCGACGGCAGGCGATCCCGCGATCTGGGATCTGAAACCTGCAATTCCGCGCGGCGTATAATCCGTAGCAGCAAGCAGGCAGTTTCAGGGGGCCTCACCGCATGTCCGTTCCCCGTACGCTCGGCGAGCTGCGCCGCAGCCCGTTCTCCGAACCACGTCTCCGGTCGCGTCGCGTGAAAGACGAGCTGCGCGAGAACCTGATCGCCAAGCTGCGCAAGGGGGAGAGCGCATTCCCCGGGATCGTGGGGTACGACGACACGGTGGTGCCGCAACTGGTCAATGCCATCCTGTCGCGCCACAACTTCATCCTGCTGGGGCTTCGCGGGCAGGCGAAGAGCCGCATCCTGCGCGCGCTCACCGGGCTGCTCGACGCCGAGACGCCTTACATCGCGGGCTGCGAGGTCCACGACAGCCCGTACGCGCCCATCTGTCGCCGCTGCCGCGAGCTGGTCGCGAAGGAAGGCGACAACACTCCCATCGCGTACCTCGCGCCGGAAGACCGCTACGTCGAGAAGCTGGCGACGCCGGACGTGACCATCGCCGACCTGATCGGCGACATCGACCCCATCAAAGCCGCGCGGGGCGGGCACGAGCTGGCGAGCGAGTTGACCGTGCACTACGGCCTGCTGCCGCGCGCCAACCGCGGCATCTTCGCCATCAACGAGCTGCCCGACCTCGCCGGCAAGATCCAGGTGGGCCTGTTCAACATCATGCAGGAGGGCGACGTCCAGATAAAGGGCTACCCGATCCGGCTGCCGCTGGACGTGGCGCTCGTGTTCAGCGCCAACCCGGAGGACTACACCGCGCGCGGCAAGATCATCACGCCGCTCAAGGACCGCATCGGCTCGGAGATCCGCACGCACTACCCCGCCACCGTCGAGGAAGGCATCGCCATCACGACGCAGGAGGCGTGGGTGGAGCGCGACGGCTTCCAGCTGCACGTGCCCGGGTTCGTGCGCGAGGTCATCGAGCGCATCGCGTTCGCGGCGCGCGAGGACAAGAAGATCGACAAGCGGTCGGGCGTGTCGCAGCGGCTGCCCATCAGCGTGCTGGAGAACGTGATCTCGAACGCCGAGCGGCGTGCCATCCGCAACGGCGAGGACCACGTGGTGCCGCGCATCGCCGACGTCTACGCGGCCATGCCCGCCATCACCGGGAAGCTGGAGCTGGAATACGAAGGCGAGATGCGCGGCGCCGACCAGGTGGCGCGGGAGCTCATCCGCGCGGCCGTCGCCAAGACCTTCGACCGCTACTTCAAGGAGGCGAACCTGCAGCAGGTGGTGCAGTGGTTCGACCTGGGCGGCGAGATCAAGGTGGCCGACGGCGCGGGCGCGAAGGACGTGCTCGCCGGGCTGAAGAACATCCAGGGCCTGGTGGAGAAGCTGAGCCCGCTGCAGGTCTCGCTGAAGGACCGGCCGGAAGTGGTCGTGTCGGCGGCCGAGTTCGTGCTGGAAGGATTGCACGCGCACAAGCGCATCGGGCGCAACGAAGAGCGGGTGTACTCCGCGGGCGAGAAGCACGCGCGCGCGGAGGCGGCGCCGGCGTTCGGCGAGGCGCCGCAGCGCGAGCCGCGCTCGCGGCGAGGCTACAACTAGTTCCCTGATCCCCTTTTCCGAGGTGATGCCATGCGACGCCTGTTCTTGATCGTGCTGGGGGGAGCGCTGCTCTCCGCCATGTTCGCGGCGCAGGAAGCGAAGCAGCAGGAGGTCACGCCGACCATCCGGGTGAACAGCCGCGTGGTGGCGCTCGACGTCATGGTCACCGACGCCTCCGGCAAGCCCGTGCTCGACCTCAAGCCGGACGAGCTGGTGGTGGAGGAAAGCGGCAAGCCGCAGAAACTCACCAGCTTCGAGCTCATCCGCGGCGGGAGCGGCGAGCTCGACACGCTGCCGGAGACCATCTACAGCAACCGCCCGGAGTTCCTGGCGCCGCGCGGCAACTACACCATCCTGCTGGTCGACGCGCTGAACACGCCGTTCGAGCACATGGCGTTCGGCCGCGAGCAGCTCATCCGCTACGCCGCCAGCCAGACCAAGCCGGGGCATCGCATCGCGGTGTACGCGCTCGACACTTCGCTGCACAAGCTGCAAAGCTTTACCGACGACCCGCAACTGCTGGCGGCGGCCATCGAGAAGAGCGGTCTCCAGTCACAGAAGACGGCGACAGCGAGCCCGCAGGTGACGCCGACCGTGAATCCGGGCGCGATGGCGGCCGGAGGCGGTCGGGGTGGCGGCGGCTTCGGACGCACCGCGTCCCTCATCTCCACCCTGAACGCGTTCCAGGCGGGGGGCGTCGCCGCGTACAACGAGCAGGTACGCGTGGGAGCGACGACTGCGGCGCTGAGCGCGCTCGCGCGCATGATGATCGGCATCCCCGGACGGAAGAACCTGGTGTGGCTGACGGCGGGCGTGCCCATCACCCTGGACGTGAGCGAGATGACGGTAACGACCGTGCTCGGCGAGCGGCCGTCGAACGACCCGACCGCCCCTCCGCCGCTGCAGCGCGAAATGAGCTACGACGCGTATGAGCAGAACGTGCGCCAGGAAGCGGCGCGCAGCGTGAAGGAAATGGCTTCGCTGCTGCAGCAGGCGCAGATCTCCGTCTATGCGGTGGACGCGCGCGGGCTGTTCGGCAGCACCAACCAGACGAACGCCGCTTCGAGCGGCCTGAACTCTTCCGGCCTGCTCGTGATGGGCAGCGAGTACGGCGGGAACGTGGCCGCGTCGGGCAAGGCCATCTCCGACTCGCAGGCCAACATGAAAACCATCGCGCAGGAAACGGGTGGGCGCTACTACATCAATCGCAACGACATCGACAAGGCGGTCGCCCTCGCCTCGGAAGATGGCGGCACCTACTACGCCGTCTCGTACTCGCCCGACAAGAAGAAATTCGACGGCGGGTTCCGCAAGATCAGGGTCAGCGTGAAGCGCCCCGGCCTGACGGTCCGGCATCGCACCGGCTACTACGCGATCGACTTCTCCAAGGGCAGCAAGAAGGACAAAGAGAACGAGCTGGCGCAGGCGGTCAGCCTCTCCGGGCTGGCGCCCTCGACCATGCTGATGTTCGACGCGCGCATCACCTCGTCCGCGCCGGCGGCGAAGACGACGGTGCCCGTCCTCTTCCGCGTGCCGATGGGCAATTTCACCATCCAGGACGCCGGCGAGAAGGGCAAGAAGCTGGACCTGGATTTCGTCGTCAGCGCGATGCGCAACGGCAAGATGGTCGACAGCAAGGGCTCGACCGTGGCGACCACCGTGACCAACGAGCAGTTCCAGCAGGTCCAGGAAAAGGGCCTGCTGATGCAGCTGGAGCTCACGCTGCCGCCGGGCCAGTACGAGCTGGCGCTGGCGGTGCGCGACAATCCTACCGGCATGATCGGGACTTTGAACGTGCCGGTGGACCTGGCAGCGCCGGCGAAATGAAGTTCACGCGCTATTCCAAGTACGTCGCCGACGCGGCCGAGGGCGTGTCGCTGGAAGACCTGCTGAACGCGCTCTCCGACTACCTGCTGCAGTCCGGCTTCCATGACTCGTACGGCTTCTACGAGATGCAGGATGGCGAGCGCACGATGGAGGACCTGAAGCGCGCCATCCAGGAAGCGCTCGAGTCCGGCGACTGGGAGGACGAACTGCGCGAGCAGCTCGAGCAGATGCAGATGGAAGGACAGCTCGACGAGGTCATCGAGCGGCTGATCGAGCGGCTGGAGCAGCAGGACTTCATCACCATCGACCAGCCGCACGACCCGGCGAAGCAGTCGTCGCTCGGCGGGCAGACCGGACCCGCGCAGCAGCACGTGCGCTTCGAAGTGACCGACAAGAGCCTCGACTTCCTTGGGTTCAAGACGCTGCGCGACCTGCTCGGTTCGCTCGGCAAGGCGAACTTCGGGCGGCACGACACGCGCGACCTGGCCACGGGCGTGGAGGCCTCGGGGGCGGCCAAGCCTTACGAGTTCGGCGACACGCTCAATCTCGACATCACAGCCACGCTCTCCAGCGCCATCCAGCGCGAAGGCCTGGAGCTGCCGTTGAACCTCGAGTACTCCGACCTGCAGGTGCACCAGTGCGAGTACCAGTCGTCGTGCGCGACGGTGCTGATGCTCGACTGCTCGCACTCGATGATCCTGTACGGCGAGGACCGGTTCACGCCGGCGAAGAAGGTGGCGCTGGCGCTCTCACACCTCATCCGCACGCAGTACCCGGGGGACTCGCTCTCGCTCATCCTGTTCCACGATTCGGCGGAGGAGGTTCCGCTCTCGCAATTGGCGCGCGTGAAGGTGGGGCCGTACTACACGAACACCCGCGAGGGGCTACGGCTGGCGCAGCGCATCCTGGAACGCCAGCGCAAGGACATGAAGCAGATCGTGATGATCACCGACGGTAAGCCCTCGGCGCTGACGCTGGAAGACGGCCGCATCTACAAGAACGCCTTCGGCCTCGACCCGCTCGTCGTGAGCGAGACGCTGCAGGAGGTCTCGAAGTGCAAGCGCGCCGGCGTGATGATCAACACCTTCATGCTGGCGTCGGACTTCGGGCTGGTCCAGTTCGTGCAGAAGGTGACGGAGATGTGCCGCGGCAAGGCCTACTTCACCACCCCCTACAACCTGGGCCAGTACCTGCTGATGGATTACATGAGCCGGAAGATGCGGACGATTCACTGAACGGCGTCCGGCCGCTACTGCTCC
>DATIBR010000105.1 GCA_035457425.1 Terriglobales bacterium | reverse complement strand
CACCATCTGGACCCTGGTCTTGACCGGCATCGGGTTCGCGTGTGTGAGCCGCGCCAAGCGCGGCACCGCGCTCGGCGTCGTGTTCGGCTGGTGGGCTCTGATCACCCTCATCAGCGTCGGCTTCGCCGCCCTCGCGGTATAGTCGGCCGCAGTCCTTCGAACGGGGCTGCTCCGGCAGCCCCGTTTGCATTCGCACCGTGGCGCTTCGCTGCGGGATGCCTCCATTCAGCACCTAAAACCCGCCGAATAAGGTACTTAGCTTCGTCCCGGCGCGGGGGGCTGTGGTCTAATAGAGACTTCACCCATGCGTCGAAAGGGCATCGGATTCCGTCGCCGCGCGCTCGCCATCCACCGGCTGACGCGCGAACTGCTGTTGATCGCGAAGGGGCTGGTGTCGACCGACCACGTGGTCCAGGCGCACATCGTCCCCATCCGGCGCTGCAATCTATCCTGCACCTACTGCAACGAGTACGACGACGTCTCCAAGCCCGTCCCGGCCGAGGTCATGGAGCAGCGCATCGACCACCTGGCGCGGCTGGGCGTGAGCCTGGTCACCATCTCGGGCGGCGAGCCGCTGCTGCATCCCGAGCTGGAGCGCGTGATCGCGCGCATCCGCAAGCACCGCCGCATCGCCGGGCTCATCACCAACGGGTACCTGCTGACGGTGGACCGCATCAAGTCGCTGAACGCCGCCGGGCTCGACCACCTGCAGATCTCGATCGACAACGTGCAGCCCGACGAGGTCTCGGTGAAGTCGCTCAAGGTGCTCGACAAGAAGCTGCAGCTCCTGCAGGAGCACGCCGACTTCCACGTCAACATCAACTCGGTGATCGGCGCGGGCACGCGCAATCCCGAGGACGCACTCGTCATCGGCGAGCGCGCGGTCGAGCTGGGCTTCACCTCGACCTGCGGCATCATCCACGACGGCCACGGCCAGCTCAAGCCGCTCTCCGACGTAGAGATGAGCGTCTACCAGCGCATGAAGCGCCTGGGCAAGGGCAGCTACGCGCAGATCAACCGCTTCCAGGAGAACATCGCGCTCGGCAAGCCGAACCAGTGGCGCTGCCGCGCCGGCGCGCGCTACTTCTACATCTGCGAGGACGGCCTGGTGCACTACTGCTCGCAGCAGCGCGGCTATCCCGGCAAGCCGCTCGCCGAGTACACCGTCGCCGACATCAAGCGCGAGTTCCTGACGGAGAAATCGTGCGCGCCCTACTGCACGGTGAGCTGCGTCCACCAGACCAGCTACATCGACTTCTGGCGCGCGCCGCAGACCATCAAGCCGGAGCAGCTCGCCCCGGCGCGCAAGCAAGAGAGCTCCGAGCTAGTGCAGATCCAGTCCGACTAGCTACACCTTCTCGATCGGCAGCTTCCGGTAGCGCCTGCCCGTGAGCCGCGTGAGCGCGTTCGCCACCGCCGGCGCGATGACCGGCACCGGCGGCTCGCCGCACCCGGTCGGCCTCTCCGTGCTGGGGACGATGTGGACGTCGACCGCCATGGGCGCGTCCGCCATGTAGGGCGGCCGGTAACCGTCCCAGTTGCGCTGTTCCACGCGCCCTTCCTTCAGCGTGACCAGGCCGTGCGGCACGAGCTGCGACATCCCGAAGGCCAGCCCGCCCTGCATCTGTGCCGCGATGCTCAGCGGGTTCACCGCGGTGCCGCAATCGACCGCCACCGTGGCGCGGTGGATGCGCGGCTTGCCGCGGTCGAGCGAGACTTCCACCGCGCACGCCACGCCCGTGCCGAACGACTCATGGCACGCGACCCCGGCCGCGTGTCCTTGCGGCAGCGACTTCCGCCACGCGCTCTTCTGCTCCAGCAGGTCGAGTACCGCGTGCAGTTTCTTCGAGTCGGCCGCGAGCAGCTTCTTGCGATACGCGATGGGGTCGGCCTTGGCGCGTTCCGCGAGTTCGTCGACCAGCGTCTCCATCACGTACCCGGTGTGCGTGTTTCCGACCGAGCGCCACCACAGCACGGGCACGTTCGGCTCGGGATAGTGCGCCCAGAGGTGGAAGTTGGGGACGGTGTAGTGCGTGTCGTTGACGCCTTCGAACAGCGAGTCGTCGAGGCCGCCCTGCAGCATCGCCTCGAAGGGCGTGCCCTTGAGCAGCGACTGCCCGACCA